>NZ_JBXWSK010000049.1:0-24693 GCF_059613385.1 Ruegeria sp. BHSA162 | reverse complement strand
CTATGCTAGCGAAGGAGATGATCCCGAAGAAGCCCCTGAACTGATCGATATCGCGCTATCCCCCGATGCTGAAGGATCAGCGCGATATCTCATGCCCTCCGAGCTCCTGATACATCGGGGTGAGATTTACTTCGGACGGTCCGCGCGAAAGATCTTTGACGACATAGCCGCCGAGCAGGACCAGCTAATTGATAACCCGAAACAGTACATGACCTTGAGCAAGGATGTTTCGAACCTCGAGAAACGTATGTTGCCCGAAGCCAAGGATCCGGATGGGATCTTTGCGGAAAGGGATGCTCTCGTTCTCTATCTTTCTCACCTTGTAAGAATGGTGGACCAGTCTCTTGCTTCAGTTGGGCTGCCGCAGTCCCTTTCGATGCGCTACACACATCCGGCATGGAAGAAGGAAATCGCAGAGCAGAACTCAATCTCGATGCGTCGGATCGTTGCGGAGGCGATTGCCCTCGCGCGGAGCTACCCTTCGGATTTCGATGCGCAGCTGGACGTCCGTCGGGCATCGAAGCTTCTGCTGGCCGCCAGAAAGGCCTCTGACGAGGATTTGCCGTTCGATATTCTCAAGGAAGCTGTTGCTGAAGCTACGGCGGCGGGTGCCGGTGCGTTGATGGAGGCGCAACCGACCGGGAGGCAACATTTCGTTATCCTTGATATTGGCGCAGGTACAACCGATGTTGCGGGATGCATATGCGTAAAGGGAAGGGGCCAGCGCGCAAAGGTGTGGGAGATCCAGAGCGCGCGCGATGCCAAGAACCTTGCAGGTAATGCGATAGACAACGCGCTCCAGAAATTCATTCTGGAGCACAGTTCTCTCGCAAAGGGCAGCACTGAGTATTTGCAGGCGGAGCGAGCGCTGCGCCGGACCATCCGAGCCGAGAAGGAAACACTTTTTTCGACGGGTGAAGTTCTCGTCGAACTTGTCACCGACGAGCTTGTCGAGGTCTCCCTTGAGGACTTTCGTCGCGATCCGATGGTCGAAAAGATCTATGGCTCGATCAAGGATATGGTCTCCAAGGCAGCATTCGCGATCAGGGAAAGCAATGCGAGGGTCTATCTTGTTCCAACGGGGGGTGGCGCAAGCCTGTCATTGATCGAGGAGCTTGTTTCCGAACCTCTTGTGGACGGTGACCAAAGGGTGAAGCTTGAACTGAGCGATGCCATGCCCGAACAGCTGAAGGAAGCCTACCCGGAGATTGAACCCTACTATCCTCAGTTGGCGGTGGCGATCGGTGGGGCCCATCCCGCGCTGCCGGAACAGAAGCCGGCCATAGAACACTTTGAGGGTGATCCCGGGCCAAAGGTTCTCAGGCCCATATACACTTCTCCACATTCCTGAAGCCTGCGGCTTAGATTAATTTTAGCGACGGAGTCTTTCGGTCGAAATTGATTTGGCGACCATACCGAAAAGTCCAACGAGGTCAGAATATATGGCTAAACAAACGCAGCAAACGAAGTTGGAGGAGCAGGACGTTGCACTGCTTCGACACAAGGATTTTGATGCATCTCTTCACAAACTATTCAGGCTTGGCGGGCAGAACAAGAAGCGATTTGAAAAGGCCTCAGGCATTATTGAGGCGATCAGCCATGGTGGATTGGATGATCTGAAGAGATTCCCAATCACCAATCATGGTGAGAGCAGAATCAAGTCATGTGTGAAATTTGACCTAGGCGATGGCTTCCGTTTGATCACTCAACAGGCCAATAAATGCATTGTACTGCTGTTCGTCGGAAACCACGATTCCTGTGAAGCATGGTTGAACAGGAACAGGGGTTTGGAGGTCGCCTTCGACAGGGAGGTCGGTACACTTCGGCCGATTTACAAATCCGCTCCTGAACAGGGCGTTGTCTTGTCTCTTTCAGCGAAACCCTCCGAAGGACCGATCCTCGAAAAACTTTCCTCATCCAGGGTTGATGAACTACTGGAAAGTGTCCCGGCAAGAACAGTTGTGAAGTTGAGCCAACTGGATGGAACCGTGACAGCCAATGAGATTCACGGGATTTGCGAGGACATTTCGTCGACCGATAGGCGAAACCTCGTTGAGGACGTGCTTTGCCATCTCGCGGCGGATGATGTCGAGAACGCCGAGCTGCGCCTTGACGAATTCCTTGGTCGAACGAAGACAATCGAGAACAGTGAGTTATCAGAGGTGCTCGCGGTCAAGGATGGCGACACAATCAGGCGGCTTGTAGTCGGATCCGAGGAATATGACGAATGGCTCAAACGCTTCTCCCTCGAAGGTGATCATCTTGAGTGGATGCTGTTCATGCACCCTGAACAGGAAAGGATCGTGGAGGAGGACTTCGAAGGCGCTTCGCAGCTCTCCGGTGTTTCCGGCTCCGGCAAGACCTGCATTGCAGTACGCCGTGCGCTTCGACTTGCAGGCTCCAGCGACGCCGAAAAGATTCTTCTGGTTACCTTGAACCGGAGTCTCGCTGGCTTGATCTCAAAGCTGGTAGACGCTGCAGCGGACAGTTCGGAGATCCGGTACCGTGTGAAGGTGACGTCTTTCTTCGAGTTGTGTCAGGAGTTTCTAGGCGAGTTCGAGCCCGACAGAGTGCACTACTACGACGCTGTTTCATGGAAGCTTAATGAACACATCGATGAGGTGTTCAGGGAATATTACCGCTGCTGGACGAACTCCCGGACTGCGGAGGTTCTGGTTCCGATACACCAAAGCCTTTGCGCGCAGAGCATCAACTCGGAGACCTATCTTCGCGAGGAGTTCGACTGGATCCGCACGGCTCTGTCTCCGGAGACGAGAACTGACTATGCCGATTCCAAGAAGACCCAGCGATTGGGGCGCACTCATCCAATCCAGGAGGAGTGGCGTCGAGCCATCCTGAAGGGTCTCGACGGCTGGGAACAGAAGATGGAGGCCGTCGGGGTCATCGACTATCTCGGCCTGACCACTGCCCTCTTGCGCTACAAGGACAAGCTCTCAAATCGCTTCACGAGGGTGGTGATCGACGAGGCCCAGGACTTCGGGACCATGGAACTCTCGATCCTGCGGCAATTGGTGCCTCCGGGTCCAAATGACATCTTCCTGTGCGGAGACATAGCCCAACATATCCTGCCCAAGCATCGAGTGCTCCCGGAAGCTGGTATCGACATTGGCGGCCGGAGACGCAGGATCCAGCGCAACTACCGGAACACAAGACAGATTCTGGAGGCGGCATATCATGTGCTCTACCAGAACCTGCATGATGAAATGCTGGATCGTCCTGAAAAGGATCTTGAGATCCTCGACCCGAAGTATGCAAATCGTTCCTCTAACGAGCCCCTCGTGCTGAAGGCAGGGTCTCTGGAGGAGGAAATTGGATATGCAAGGACCGTTGTCAATTCGCACCTGAAGCAACATCCAAACTCCAATTGCTGTATTGCTCTTGCCGGGTACTCAACGTGCGAAGTGGAGAGATTTGCCAAGAAACTTGGCTTGCGGGCCCTTGATGGCAGCGGGGGATTTCTGCACGACCATCTCGTTCTGTCCGATCTCGAGCAGACCAAGGGGTACGAATTCGACCTCGTTGTGATCGTCAACTGCTGCGAAGGGGTGCTTCCGCCTCATGACACGCCAGCCGACGAGATGTATCGCGACGGGTGTCGACTTTATGTCGCGATGACGCGTGCGAAGAATGACCTGTATTTGTCATATCACGGAGAGCCGAGCCCTTGGCTGCAGTCTGCCAGAGAAAAGCTCTCCTTCTTTGACTGGGACGAAGTGGAAGAGCTCGATACCGAGTTCGTCACGCAGGCGCCGGAAAAGATTCCCGAGCTGGAAGAGAGTGATCACAGTGATGTTGGGGCACTGAATGGTGAACAGTATTGCTACACGGGATACGTTCTGGGCTTATCGCACGAAGCCCAGCAGAAGCTGCGTGAACTGGTTGATGGTCGCGGCCTGACCAGAAATCGGGAGAGAGTGAAATGGAGATCGGTCCGGGACCTGAAGCGGGACCTCGAGTCGTCGCCACGTGCTCGCAGCATCTTCGGTCCCAAGACATCTGTTGAATTGAGAGACAACCTCAAGGCCATCCCGGATTAGGGGGAGTTCGTGCTTAAATCATTGTGCTGTGAGAGCATACTGGCAGGCTGGGGCCCCGGCCTGCCGTCATGAAGGTGATCCATCTACTTGTCCGATCTCGATCCGTTGCTCATTGGTGTTGAGCCAGGCAGAAAGAACGTCGACCGAAGCCGCAACCTGATCCTGTTTTCGAAGGGCGCATTCCCAGACTGTGGCCACGCGCCATCCCGCGTCCATCAGCGTTGTCTGGACGGAGCGGTCGCGTAGAACGTTCGCTTCGAACTTGGCTTTCCAGAACTCGGGGCGCGTTGAAGGGATCGTGGCGTAGCGGCAGCCCTCGTGCCGATGCCAGAAGCAGCCATGGACGAAGACGACGGCGCGATACCTGGCCAATACCAGATCGGGCCGTCCCTGTACATTCTTCGGATGAAGCCGGAATCGAAAGCCACGAGCGTGCAGCGCCTGCCGAAGCACGAGTTCGGGTCTTGTGTTCTTTCCCCTTATCCCGGCCATCATCCGGGAGCGGGTCTTCTGGTCCACTATGTCAGTCACAAGCGCCCTGGTCTTCCTTCTCGAAATTGGTATATAGCGTTCAACTGGAATTCGACAGGAATCTGATTTGCCTCCTTCATTCGGTATTGTTGATCTGTTTGCCGGTCCGGGGGGGCTCGGTGAGGGGTTCGCTTCTCTTGTCGAAGATGGGCATTTCCCATTCCGGATCGGTATTTCGGTCGAGAAGGAAGCATCGGCCCACCGCACCCTGACGCTACGCGCGTTCCTGCGCGAATACCGGGCGTGTCATGGAACCTTGCCTCAAGAGTTCATCGATTTTCATGCAGGCCTGATCAGCGAGCCTGACTGGTCATCGGTCGAGGGCGAGGCCTGGCGCATGGCCGTCGAAGAAGCACGTGCTCTCGAGCTCGGGACCGAAAATGCTGCTGCCGTGATCGACGGTTCCATCGCAACTCTTCGGAAGGATTACGATGATACAGTCCTGATCGGTGGTCCTCCTTGCCAAGCATACTCCCTTGTCGGTCGGGCTCGGGCGAAAGGCAAGGTCGGCTACGTGCCCGAGGAGGATGAGCGACACTATCTGTTCCGCGAATACATTAGGGTGCTCGACAAGCTCCGACCTGCTGCCTTCGTGATGGAAAACGTCAAGGGCATGTTGTCCTCGACGGTCGAGAGCCGTCTTGTCTTCGAGATGTTGATGGAGGACCTGTCTTCACTTGGTACTGGTCGAGGCCATCACTATGAGCTTCGGGCGATCCGGGTCGAGGAGGGAAGAGCCAGCCTGCGAGAGGTCGGGCAGCCGTCTGATTTCATTGTGCGTGCCGAGCAGTTCGGAGTGCCCCAGCGACGCCACAGGGTTATCATCGTCGGAATCCGATCCGATCTCGCAGGCAAAGCTGCCGGGGCAGAGATCTCTGCCTCCTCTATCCCGCGGACTGTCAAGGATGCGATCGGCACGATGCCAGAGCTTCGAAGCGGTATCAGCCGCGGCCGGGATGATGCATCGGAGTGGCGAAAGGAAGTGGTGGAGGCCGCAAGAGTACTGGCCGAGATCTACACGGGAACGGAGAGCGCCCCACTTCGGGAGGCATTTTCGACGGTTGCAAGGCGCATGAAGGACGATGCGCCGAGCCGCAGATCAGCATCAACGCTTCCGGAAGGCTATGGAAGTTCAAATGACGACCTCCTGAGCTGGCTAGAACGTCCGGAGCTGCGTGCGACTGCTCAGCACGAGACGCGTGGGCACATGGTGTCGGATCTGGGGCGCTATCTTTTTGCGGCGGTGTTCGGTGCGGTCCGTGGGTACAGCCCGAAGGCCGGAGATTTTCCCTTGGCACTAAGTCCGGACCACCGCAACTGGCACAGTGGCGTCTTCAATGACCGCTTCCGTGTCCAGCTTGCCGAGAAGGCCTCGACAACTGTTACGAGTCATATCTCCAAGGATGGCCACTATTTCATTCACCCGGATCCGGTGCAATGCCGAAGCCTCACCGTGCGCGAAGCGGCACGCCTGCAGACGTTCCCTGATGACTACCTGTTCCTCGGCAACCGGACACAGCAGTATGTGCAGGTTGGGAATGCTGTGCCTCCGTTCCTAGCACGGCAGATCGCGGCCCTAATTCTCAACGTTCTAGAGACGCGAAGCGCGGAAGAAAACGATGACATCGAGGACCCTATGACATTTGGGGCGGTTCCGGACATCGCCTAGCTGTCTTAAAGCGGGGAGACCTCGAAAGCGGAAGCCTCAAGCAGCCTTCTTCGCAATATGTGACTGGGCTCGGGAAGCACATGTGTCCATAAGCGCGTCGGCCTCATCGTCGGAGAGAGCCTCGAAGAGGATTCCGCCGCCGTCGCGGTTCAGTGCAATCATGAATTCCCTGAAGGCTCTCTCGCTCGACGTGATCCATGGCTCCCTTCGCATTGCGCGGACGACGGCTCTCGCAAGCGGCTTCCGAGCAGCCGTATTCGTGCGTTCGACAAAGTTGCTACGGATATCTGCGGTCTTCAGGATAAGTCGCAACGCGCCTTCGGGATCATCCGGATCTGCGATGCTGGCGATGTGCATGTTCCACCAAAGGCGGGATAGTGCATTGTCGTCGCGGATCGCAGTAAGACCTTGAGCAAACATGTGGATCCTGACCTGGGCGTCGAGCGGCTCACCGCTGTTCCCCGAGAGCCACCTGTCGCGCGCATAGCCAAGGCACTCGATGTGCGTCAGCCTGGCCCAGACACGCTCCTCCCGCGCGAGAGCAGGCGTCATACCGGGAAGAGCCTGAAACAGGATCAGGGAGTTGTCCACGTCGGCGGTTGCCGTCCTCGCTGTACCATCTAGAGTCGCCAGCAGGTCATGATCAACCTGAACCGTGCTGGTCTCGACAGCCCAGCCGTTGTCATGCTCGAGATCAAGGAAATCGCCGGCCTCGTACCGGTCACGGTTGGTCACGATGCTCTCCCTGAGCTCGGAAAGCTTCTTTTCCGAAAGAAACCTCAGCGGCAATACCGTCATCTATCTGCCTCCACTACCAACTGCTCCAGTCCGCTTGCAGGACCATCGAGAAGCTTCTGAGCGCTCTCGAGAATCGATGTATCCGTCTTGGGATCAACGCCTCGGGCATCGCAGCGGGCCGTGAACGGAGCATGCCATCGATATGACTCGTATTGGTCCGCTCCATTTTGCAGCGCATCCAGGACTTCCATCACTGCTGGAAGGTATACCGAGTTCATCACCACAGGTTTCCCGGCCTTCTGCTCGCGCAAGAGCATGATGGTTTCGTGCGTCTTCTCTCCAGCGAGAATGGTGATTCGGTCCCGCTCCAGCTCAACCTGCAACGTCCCTTCCGGAATGTCCGGTGAGCGGTCCAGTTCGAAGATGCTTTCAATGGGAGCAAGCTTGGCTTGTCCGACAGAGATAATGTGCTCTTCTCCAATCGCGATAATATCCCCGCGGCCCAGATCCACCGGCGGTGAAAACTCTGGATGAATGGTTCCAGGATCCCAGCCAGCCAGCGTGTCGTTCAACCAGACGATCGGTCGCAAGGACACCCTGTTCAGCAGAACTCCGGCAGCGAAGTCGGTGCGGCCGTTGGGCCATGCCAGAGTGCGGAGTTCAGTATGATACGTATCCGTGCAGCGTACGAAGCAGCCCACTGACGCCTTGCCTTTCTCGACGAGTTGTCGGATCCCGGGTTCCGTCAGGGTGGTCTCGTGCTGAATGGAGAGCGCCCCCGTTGCGATGTTTTCGCTGAGGATGAAGGTCATGTCGAATTCACCAGCGGTGAAATCTCCTGTGTCGTGCGCGAGGACCGGATGCGGATAGCGCGTTTCTTCCGAGAACCTCATGCCGGCGTTTCCTCGACTTCTGCGCGGCTCACGGCGATCAATTCGATCGGGCCATCGTATGGTTCATCGAATGAAACGGTCACCTTGCACCTTTCGCCGTCCTTTACATCGACAGTGAGAACGCCCGAACCCGGAGCGCCTGCGTCAGCAGCCGTCACGTTCAGGCCCTCGGGTGCGTTTACACCCGTGGCCTGGACCGTCAATATGATCGGTCCTGAGGCCTCCGGAGTGAAATGAATCTCACGGGATGTAGCTGCTCCGGAACCGTCTGAACGGATCAGGTTACGCACATCGCGGAGAACGACCGGCTCGCGGTCTCCTGCCGTGCCACGACCGCCCGTGCCGCGACCGGTTCCGGAGCCGCTACCACCGCCTTTGCCGCCAGACCCTGTCCCGGTCTGGCTGCGACCGCCACGCTCACCTCCGGCAGGGCTTGATGCCTTGCGAGACTTTGATTTTCGTCGAGTGGACTCGTAAGTATATCGCTCAGGATCGTGCTCGGCGTTCGGATCGTCGGGTGTGGCTGCCTTGCCGGTTTCCGCAAAAAAACGCCCCAGCTCGTCCAAGACCACCGAGCCCTCATGCTTCACGCCGGTAGTTGCCTTGATGATCTCCCTGAGTTCCTTGCCAAGGCGCTTCATGGCTGTTGCAGCATCTGCGCGTTTGGCGGCGTCGGGAAGCCGTTCCGCCGAGAAGCCGTCATGCGCCGGGTTCTCAAGCCTCTTCAACATCACACCGGCTTCAAGATCATCCGGTTCGACCACAACAATGAAGTCGCGAGATCCGCGGAATTGTTGGAGAGGATGCCCGAAGTGCTGGAGATTGTCGGTTATCAGCATCCCATTTCGTATGAATCCTACGCGGCAGGGCATGCCCTCTTCGATCAGCACTCTGACGCGCACCTTGCCAAGCTTTGGAATAGTAAGGGTTTGTTCTTCCGCATTATCTGAGACGAGACAACGATAGAGCTGTCCTGCGAAGGTCAGATCAGCTTGGTGACCCGTGCGTTCAGCTGCATCGATGATGTCTTGCTTCGAGAACAGGTCCTCGAGTGTGTTTCGGTTTATGTTGATCCTGCCGTCGTCAA
Organism: Ruegeria sp. BHSA162; assembly: GCF_059613385.1. NCBI lineage: Bacteria > Pseudomonadati > Pseudomonadota > Alphaproteobacteria > Rhodobacterales > Roseobacteraceae > Ruegeria > Ruegeria sp. BHSA162. The sequence goes on along the minus strand of NZ_JBXWSK010000049.1, from coordinate 15,717 downwards.
CTTCGAACACCATTTGCTCGCGATGAACGGCGCAAAAGAAATTCGAGACAAGCGAATACGTCATGCGTTCCGCCCAGTCTTCAGCCGCGCGAAAGCCCATGCAAAAGATCGACGTGCCGATCTCGGTGCGTCTCATCCAGTCAGGTACCAGGGTGCGATCCGTCACAGCTCGAAATCCGTGAGGATCACCCCAATAGCCTGTAGCCCTGTGCTTGATGCCCTCGGTGCTCGTGTGAGACACCAGCTTTACCTTGCCTTGAGCGGCGAAGGCCTCGCCATCTTCGCCCTTGTAAGTCGTAGCATAAAAGACGGTCTGAAGGTCCGACACTGCAAAGGACGCATTTTTCCCGATCCCGAACGAACCACCCGAGTCGACGGTGTCCTTCGCAGTAACCCCAGAAGCCTTAACAAGCGAATGGAACGGGGTCTCTTCCTCATCAGGCGGACCAACTAGGCCTGTCGTGTTGTGATCGGCTATTTCGAGCACTGGTATTTGCTTTTTGTCTATCACCTTGGAGGCATTGGAGAAGAACTCACGTTCACGGTCTTGCTTCGCCTCGGCGCTGCAGGCCGCGATTGTGTCTTTCAGGATGTCATGGGACGGAAAGCTCGAGTGATCGAGGAGCAAGACATTGAAGGACATTCTGACTGGATGATCGGGTAGACCCGTGGCTGCGTCGCGACTGTTCTGTCCAGCTTCTCTAGCGCAGCTGGCATAGGGCGCGTCACGAAAGGTCTCAATTCCAGCGTCTCCGAGTCCTTCCTTCTCTCCTGCTTCGTTTGGCAAAAATTTCAAAACTGGTTCAACCATCTTCGAAGCCTTCCTTCCATCGCTGTCTTTGAAAGGGCTTTGCTTAAAGCCTGAAATCGCCGGAACCGCTGCTGTCGCCATCGCCGAAGCGTGATCGAGCCAGCTCAAGCTCCCGCTGCAGGGTCCGAAAGATCTTCTTCACGTCCTCATCGGAGTAGCTATAGGCGGACCGATTTGACAAATTTCCAATCAGCCGAATGTCCTTGAGGGCCCGGTTCACACGGCCCTCTGCTAGCCTCACGAAGCTCTCTCGCTTATCCTTCATTTCGCACATATAGCAATATTGCGCGTATGTTGCAACAGAGCGCCAACATTTCAAAAATGTTGCTTATGTGCGTGGGCGGCGCGACCTCGAGGTTTCACTGTTGGCGCTGTCCAGTCTGATGCAGATTGGCGAGGAAATCGTTATCGAGATGGCGGCTCGATCTCTCTGTTCCAGCTCCAGAGGCGACTTCGGCGTGTCGACTGAAGTTGGATGTTTGATCGGTCGTCACAGTTTTGTCGTTTGGATGTCGGCATCACTTCGTTTGCATGTTCGCATTGGATATCGGCAAATAATGGCAAAGTTTTGCTAGGCTAGGCTGAGGCAAGTAAGGTCTGATCACCGCTGGCCGAAGCGCCATTCCGCGTGGATATGCGCTTCGGCCCGGTCGCGAGAGAATTCTCGCGAGTCTGGCCGAGTGGATAATCTCGGCGTGGTGGGCCCCGCGCGGGATCGCCGCCATCCCCACCGCTGCACTCGATCCGCCCCACCGTGCGGCGTCTCCTGCGGTCCCCGCGCTTCTATGGGTCCGGGTCCCCGAATGCAGTCCAGCCGAAATTGACCGAACTGCTCGGATCAGGAGGCCAGGGCCTCCGTCTCCGTGATCTTTTCGAACTCAGGCAGAAACTCAGGATGATACATCTCGAGATACCGAGTGATGCGAGCATTGCTGATGAGCTTGGCGACGTAGCCGCGGGCCAGAACCAGATCGAGGTGATCACTGCCGTATGTGTCCTCGACCAGGCGCAACTCTCGCTCCAAATTCGCGGACTCGCGCTCCATCAGCTCGAGTTGCTGGCGGGAGATCCCTTTCACAGCTTTCGGCTTCTCCGGATCCTTCAATTGGCTGGCCGGCGTCGCAGCCAAAAGTGAGCGGGCGTAATTGACGGTGTATTTGTTCATCGTCACCATCAGCTCTGCGGCTTCGATCTGACGCATCGGCTTCATCTTCTTCAGGATTTGGAACCCGGTCAGCGCGACCTGCTTGTCCTTGAGAAGCTCAGCTGCCTCTGGGCAGATGCCATCTAGCAAGCGCTTTTTGTCCTGCAAGGATTTGACGTTCACATTGAGCGCCCGGGCCAGCCGTTCTTCGGGAACGCCGCGCTCGAGCGCTTTCAGGATCATCTTGTGTTCCTGAATGGTGGCGAGACGGCTGATGCGCTTGTTGTAGGTGAAGGCTTCGTCGTCCGTCGAAACCTGACACGGCGCATCCTGCTCTCCGAGAACCGCCAGGATCGCGAGGCGCACGTGGCCGTCGAGCAGCATGTATTTCTCGGGATCGGATTGGTCGCGGACGACAACGAGGGGCTCGACGAGCCCAACTTCTTTGATGGAGGCGACGACCTGACGGTATTTCACTGTCTCCTTGGTTTCCTTTCGAACTGCGTAGAGCGGGCAGATCTGCTCGAGCGGCAGCTGAATGAGGTCTTTCTCAAACGCCATGTTGATCGTTTTGGAGCGCCCAGATCGTGCCATCAGAGGTCTCCCGTTCGAGCGGCCAGGCGGTCAGAGAGGTTCTTCGGAATCGTCGCCAAACCTTCGGCCCTCAGAAGGGTGACAAAGTTTTCGTCATTCAGGAGTTTGCGAAGCGCTTCCGTGATGAACATCAGCTCGTTACGTGTCGCGGTCGCCTTACGCAGAAGGACTTGTTTCTTCTCGACGTCGTTCTGATAGGTCCGGATCAAGCTTTCGACCGAAAGCGTTCGTCTCTTCTTTCGGTCTGCACTCGGTTGTCCTTTCCCGTATTGCTGACGGGCCTCAACCAGGCGTTTCGCGGCCATCAGTCGGCCGCCGCGCAGCTGGTTGTTCTCGTAGGCCTGGCGGAGAACGTCCTGCACTTCCGCGTCTTTTGCCTCAGCGATATCGACGGCAACGCTGACCGGAAGCTTTCCGCTCTCAACGGCTCTGAGCAATCTGTGCTCGCCGCTCTCGAGGAGCCGAAGGACGCCGCGGACATATTTGAGAGAAAGCTGGGTTTTGCGCGCGATCTCGGGACCTGAGTAGCCGCGCTCCTTCAACCCTTTGATATCGCGCAGAAGATCAAGGGCGCGATGCTGACGGCGTGCCAGGTTCTCCACGAGGCTCATCACCAGGCAGTCTTCGCTGCTGGCGTCGATGACGATCGCCGGGATTTCTGATTGGCCGAGCTCCTGGAAAGCCTCGAGGCGCCCCTGGCCACAGACCAGATCGTATCGCAAGCCGTCCTCGCTCTGTCGCGCGGCAACGGTGATCGGCCGTTTCAACCCGAGCTCGGCGATGTTGTCGACGATCTCTCTGAAAGCCTTTCGGTTCCTCACGCGCGGGTTCACCACGGTGATGCGATCCATCGGAATCAATTCGGGGGCTTGGGGTTGCGGGTCTGCCATCAGGCCACCTCCGGTACTGGGACGTGAACCGCCATGTCGAACAACCGGTCCAGCGTCTCGAAGCGATAGGCATCGAGCGACAAGCCGTTGTGCTCGGCCAGGCGAATGCGGGGGAGAGTCATGTCGAGGCTGGGGAGCAGGTAGTAATCGAGCGGACGCTGGTTCGGCCGATCCATGCGCACGGCAATCGTGATGTCCGGTTTGAGGCTCATGTCGAAGCGGATATTCCACCGGAGAGACCCCGCATTGGTTTCGCTGCACCGGACGATAACGAGGGACGCGGTGAATTCGCCATTGATCGTGAGCAGGTCTTTCCGGGGATGCCGCTCTACTTTGCCGCCCGAAGCTTCGATGCCGGCAATCGTCTCGGCGACAATATTCGGATGGAGCTCGCGCAAGCGCCGATTGATTTCGATGTACCTGTAGTCCCGATCTGGCTTGAACCCGACCAACTGGTAGGCGCGAAGGAGGCTCCCAAACCGTGATCGGTACGCGCTGCTCGATGGCAACGCTTCAGCTTCGTCTATGACGAGACCAGACAGAAAGCCCTCGGCCTCGAATACTTCCTTCAAGCCTTCGAGCATTTCGTCGTCGGTGAGCTTGCTCGATCGCGCGGTGATGATGGCGTTTGCGGCGGCAAAGAGATCAGGATCGACGATGCCCTCGAAGGCACCCTCGGCTCTGACCCATATCTCGGGATCGTTTTGCACACGCCGTTTCTTCAGTTTGAAGGAGCTGCGGTTCCAGACATTGTTGCCGATGTATTTCTCGTTGATCAGGATTTGATGCACGGTCCCGCGGGTCCAGGCCCGTTCGAGGTCTGTCAGGATGCCTCGGGCATTTAGAACCTCGGCGATTTCGGCCTCGGACTTTCGATCTACCACGAAGGCGTGGAATATCTCTTGGACTATGGCGATTTCTTCGGCCGGGCCCGGGACAAGGGTGACCCGATCCGTCTGAATGCTTTTATGCTCGCCGCGCTCCAGAACGCCTTTCGCGACCCCATGTTCGTCGATCAGCATGCGCCGCAAGCCGAAGCCAGGCGGGCCGCCTTGGCGATAGCCGAGTTCGATCAGTCGGCATTGGCCCGTGAAGACTTTCTGCGAAAGTTCCCGACTGTACTCGCCCGCCATGGCGCGCTTGACGCCTTTGACGATCGTCGAGACCGGGCCGCCATCGTTCTCGAACTGCTCGGCGCAGTAGATCACGGAGATACCGGCGCGTTTGCAGATGTACTCGTAATAGGCGCTCTCATCTGCATCCTGAAACCGGCCCCAGCGGCTGATATCGTAGACGAGCACCGCTTCGAAATCGGCTTTGCCGGATTGAATATCGTCGATGAGCTGCTTGAGCCCATCTCGGCCCTGGATCCTTAGACCGCTCTTTCCCTCATCCGAATAGGTGCGGACGATCTCGATCCCGCGCTGCTCAGCGTAATGCGCGATCGCGTCCGACTGGTTCTCGGTCGAATAGCGTTGGTGCTCGGTCGACATGCGGACGTATTGAGCGGCGCGCCGAGGCTGCGCTCCCTTTGGCGCCATTGCGCCTCCGTCATGTCCGTCCCTCCAGCTCAAGAACCGAGCCTTTCATTTTTCGCCTTCGGCAAGTCACGGGAAATGCCTGTGATTCCATGGGGCCGAAGCATAGACGCGGAGGTTCGGAAAAATGTTTCCTAAGATGGGCAAGACTTTTCCAGATGACGACGAAGGGAAGGTCGATCGATTAAAATACCAAATGGCCATTGCGGCTGCGCTGAAGCGGGAGCTCGGCGGATCTCATCGGGCGATCAAGATCGTGATGCGCTGGACGGGTGTCTCGGAGCGAACGGCCAAGAACTGGCTTGCCGGCTCCCACGGTCCGGCTGGAGAGCACCTGGTCGAGCTCATGCGGAATTCGAACGAGGTGTTGGCAGCTATGCTCTCGTTGGCCGGGCGAGGTGAGTTGAAGATCGGGGCGGGACTTCACGAAACCCGCGAAACCCTTCTTCAGATGTTCAAGGTCTTGGACGGCCTTCTCGGCACGTCCGAGGCAGGGGCTGCTGAAAACGAGTAGGCGACGTTTCGCGCCAGGTTCGCGGCACTCCTGAGTAGAGTGACGTTCAGTTCGAAGTCGCTTCGCTCGATCAAAGCCTAGAAAATTCAGAAAGTTAGAAAATCGCCCGGAGTTCGCCGGGTGTTCTCGCGTGCCGCCATTTTAGTAGAGACTGGTTCGCATTGGTCTCCCAGCACCGCCATTACCCATTAATACGGCTAAGATAGTGAAGGGCTTGCTTGCAAGTTCTACTCCTTTGCCGCGCGCCTTCGCCGGTGCTCCGCCAGCTTCAAGCACCGTTTGGCTGATGATCCGCCAACGGGCCTCAACACTCAGCGTTTCAACAACAGAATAAAGAAGATCCCTCCCAAAAGACCCGTGACGACGCCAACTGGGATGTCCTCCGGGGCCATTGCAGTTCTGGCGACTACATCCGCCCAGAGCAGGAACAAAGCCCCAAGAATTGCTGACAGAGGGACGACGCGTCGATAGTCTCCGCCAACAAGGAACCGCACGATATGCGGAACCATCAGACCGACGAAGCCGATCATGCCCGAGAAGGCCACCATGACTCCGGTGATCAGCGCGCCAGCTGCAAAGACACCAAGCCGAAACCGCGCCACCGCAATACCCAACGAGCTTGCAGTCTCATCCCCGATGGTCATCGCGTTCAGCCTGGCGGCCTGAAGCCACAACCAGGTGCCGCATGGCAGCAGGATCGCCAGCGGGTAGATCAGGTATGACCATTGAGCCAACCCCAACCCGCCCAACATCCAGAACACGACCGTATGGGCCGCCTTGGGATCGCCGAGGAAAATCAGAATGTTGGCGCCAGCCATGATGACGAAAGACACCGCCACACCGGTCAGGACCAGGCGGTCCGCGCTTGTGGCGCCGGCCCAGCGGGCAACGCTCAGGACCGTCAGCGTGGCCGCCAGGGCACCCAGAAACGCCATGACCGGCACGGTCAGAAGCCCCAGAAACAAGCCGGTATGCAACAAGGCAAGAATGGCTCCAAACGCGCCGCCGGCCGAAATGCCCAGCAGGTGCGGATCGGCCAGCGGGTTTCTTGTGACCGCCTGGAGGGTGGCCCCGACTATCGCCAGTCCGGCCCCGACCATGACGGCAAGCAAGGCGCGCGGAAAACGGATTTCCCAGATAATCGCGGCGCGGCCCTTTGACCATGTCGGCTCGTCCGAGGATAGGCCGGCTTCGTGCAGCAACACTCCCCAGACGGTCTTGGTGGGCAGGTGACGGTATCCACCGACAGCAAAGGCGCGCTCATGAGGCGCAATCCGCATTTTCCGAAGACGCAGCCATCGCGGCTGGAATGCGGGCCAGCGTCGCGTGGCGAAGCCCGGCCGGGCGGTCGACCGAGCTGCACCATCCATCGCGCAACTGCTGGTACAGCCGGGCGAATTCCACCAATGCCCCGGTCTCTTCAGACGTCAGGCCGCCAAACAGGTAAGATGCCTTGCCCGGCGCGTGATAGGCGACGGTACAGGGTCGGGTGCACCCGGCCATGCAGGCCGCACCGGAAACGTCAAAACCTGCCAAACCGTCGTCTTCGGCCAGCGCGGCGCGCAATCGTCCGATCAGGTCAGGCCCGGGGCGTACGGCTGCGCTCTTGGGTCGGCAAGATAGGCAAACCGTGATGTGATGTGTTGATTGTCGGTTCATTTCGCCCTCCGCGAAATCGCGGGGCGGAAAGGGAACCAGTCATGTCAGCGGCGCAAGCCGAAAATGCCATCTTGGCCTCCTTCCGGGACACCCCGCCCGGGTTGAGTTGCGTTTGATGATGGCAGGTCTCCTGACTCGCGGTGTATGGCTTGCCCCGCCTTCCCAGACCTATCGGCCCAGTGGCATCCGGGGGTCGCACACCGCCTACAGTTGCGGGGGCAGTCACGGAATTGGCGTCAGAACGGCGCCGCACCGTATTCCCTTTTACCCGACCGCCGAAACGATCGGGAACCATCAGCGCAAATCTCATCCATGAGTCGGGTTGCACTGTCAACGACGTTCTGGGCGGGTGCGTAATGGAGGTATCCAGGCGACCCTTCGGCACCACCTGAGCGACAGACCGGGCCGCGAATCACGTCGTTTTGACCAACTGGATTAAGATAGCTCGGAAGGTCCCGAAACACGGCGGCGCAAGCGGGCCGACTGCCAAGCCTCCGTGAGCGGCCTCGCCTTTTCTCTTTGAATGCAGAAGCCTATCGTTGGCAAGCGTACAAAATTTACGCGCGGAGAAATCATTGATTTATCCTGTGATTGATTCAAACATACGAATTCGACACAACTTTAGCTTTACCTCCGTTGTTGTCGCTGTCGCCCGTTTCGTCGGGCCCTTCCGACTGCTGGAGTGAGTGCTGGCGGTCGGAAGGCATTTCACGAAATTCAGCGTTGGGAGGACGCGGTGCCCGGACTTAACTTACGAACCCTTCCTCGAAACTTCGCACCGGTTTTTGCCCATGACGTCATTGCGTCAGCACGCTTTGTTCACGGTCCCGGGGATCGGCAGAATATCTGTCTGCCAGCTATGTCATTGGCGGCAAAACCGGGGACCGCATAGACGTGAGCACGCAAAAAGGACCACCTATTCCACAAGCATCAGCGAACCCAAGAGGAGAAGAAAATGATTAACAAAGTTATGATGATTTCAGGCGCGACGTGTTTCGTACTGCTAGCGGCGTGTGACGACACCAGCACGTCAAGCGCACCTGCCGAACTGACCCCCGCCCAACAGGCGTGTCTGCGAGACGTGGCCAAAACAACAAACAATTCGCAAGTGGTCGTGCTCTCATCCGCGTTCAGCGAGGCTGGAACACAAGTTACCGTTGGGGTTGGAGAGGATCGGGCTCCGTGGAATTGTATTGCCTACAGTGATGGCGCGACAGCTGGTATCGAGTTCCTCGGCGACGAAGGCGCGTTGTGACCGGTTTGATGCGTAGCCGAAATCGGCTGCGCAGCACTGGCTTGATACGCTGAGGTCCGGCTTGGTCTGCAGAATAACCATCATCGCGTTCGCGACCCTTTACCTGTTGGCGTTGTTTGCGTTTGTGACGGGCACTTTTGGCTGGTTTGGACAGGAACGAGACCCATTGTCCGGCGTATTCCTTTTGCCGCTGGGTCTGCCTTGGGTCCTTGCGGTGGACCTTTTCTCAGAGTCGGCCAAACCGTGGCTCGCGGCGATTGCACCGGTGCTCAACCTGTTGGCACTGGTTTTGATATGCAGATGGGCACGTGGTTTGCGCCAGGAATGAAGGCGGAACTCTTTCCCGCAAAATGGGAGGAAAACATGGGAAAAGTGATCTTGGGGCTTGTGATCGGGCTCATCCTCGGCGTGGTTGGAGCGATGACCTTGGGCGGCGGGGCCGCGATGGGTGTCGGCGTTGCGACGGGCTTGTCCGCCGGTGTGTGCACCACATTGAAGGGAGCTCAGGCCGAGAACCTGATCACCGCCGAGCAAGCAGATCAGATCCTCAATCGCGTGAACTCCGAGATGGCATCATTGCAAGGAATTGAAACGACGGACGAGAACGTCGGCAGCGCACAGGCATGCGATGAATTTCTGGCAAAGTTGCGGGAAGCGAAGTGAGGTTTCTGCTCACCGGAAACATAACATTTACGATAGACCGACAGAGGACCTGCTTATGAAACGCAGTTTTTGGAATCTTTTCACACCCGCACTTGCGATCAGCGGAACGGCCGCCCTGGCCATGTCAGACGCCGACGACGCGTGTATCGACCATCTGCGACAGGTCGGTGGACCGGACGGTCAATCCGGTACGATCGAAAGCTCACAGTTCTCGGAAGCCGGCACGCTCGTCATCCTGCGTGACGCCGGCGGAACACTTTGGCGCTGCATTGCGTACAAGGACGGAAGCATTGGCGAGATGTCGGTTGTCGAGGCGATGGATGATGGTGGCGGAGCCATGGACGGCGCTTCCGGGTCTACAGGTAGCCAGCGCGTCACATTCGATGCCGGATCCACCGGCGCCGAGCTCGTCGGCCAACTCGCGCCAGGGGAATCGCAGCAATACGTTCTTGGCGCGAAGAACGAACAGTTCCTTTACGTCCGCGTTGCTCCCCGAAATGGATCCTTGGACTACGTCATTCGCAACCCCGATGGTTCTGAATTGCTGGGATTGATGTCTGCGGACAAGGAGTATCGCGGACAGCTGTGGCAATCCGGCGATCATGTTGTCGAGGTCATCAACCGCGGCAGCTCTGCCGTCGACTACAACGTCATTTTTGGAATTGAGTAGGTGATCGACCTGAAACCCTGAACCGCATTTCCAAAACAACCGGGGAAAAGCAGATGAAGTCCAAGACCCTAGTGGCGATCGGCGCGGTCAGTGTCTCTGTGCTTGCAGGATGCGGCGAAAGTGGCGGATCAGTGGAAGCAAGTGCACCGATTGTGGGCAGTTCCAGCGATCTGTCGTCATTTGAAGGCGCAAGAGCGGGTCAGGCTGAAATGGGCATTCAAAGTCTCGGGTTTGAACTCATCCGAAGCGAAGGGCTGACCTCGTACTGGTTCAACAAGGAGACCGGTGCTTGTGCTCGGATCACGACATCTGAGGGAAGATACTCGGACGTAGCGATGCTGCCGTCAGGTGACTGCTGACACACATTCATCTATCCCAAATCTGCAAAAAAGGAGCTTCAACTTGCATTTCGATCTGGCACATGCGGCAGTTATCGTTGTCGCCTTGATCATCACCAACCTGGCGTTGAAATCGGCCGGCGTGATCAACGAAGAAAACAAACACCAATGGAACTGGAAAGCTTTTCTGGCCTACTTCGTGGTCATATTTATCATCAATCTGGTGTGGCCGATCTAAGGCTTCAGGGCGGCAAGCCAACCGCCGATCTGACCTGGTTACCGTGAACGCGCCTCTCGGCGGGACTGCCGGCAGGAAAAGCGTGAGCATCGCTGGCTGAAAACAGAAAGGAATACGCATGCGGTTTTTGACGTCCCTCATATTCATCGGTGTTCTGGCAACCGCGGCGAATTCTGACGTCACCAGTCGAAACGGTGGCCCAAGCAACAGCCAGATGCTTTCTAAGGGCAGCGACGGAGGCGTCGATGGCATCGCTTTCTTTCGCCCAGTCCTAAGCGGGGTTTTGTATCGCTCTGGCTTCAGGGGCGGCGACAAGGGTCGGACGGGCTTGAGCAACGCTCAGCGCGAAACACTGTGCGATGAAGGGTTTTCAGCCGGGTTTTACGCGGATTTCGGCAAGAACACTGAATACGGCCGAACCAGTTGTGGAAACGGATCCTTTGACTATCAGAACGCCAGATCGTCCCGCCCCGGCAGTGTCATGGCCGCCATACACCAGGTGATTGAGGACCCTGGAAAGGGTCCTGTCCTGGTGCACTGCATGTGGGGCGTTCATTCCTCAGGCGCCTTGTCGGCAATGGCGCTTGTTCAGTTTTGCGGCTGGACGGAAGACAGGGCCAAGAAATATTGGAATGATGCCCGAAACGGGGCCCCATGTTCGGGCGGGTGTGACCAGTGGATTGACTCGAAATTCTCAAACTTCAGTGTCGACCCCAGTTTGAAGATCTCCGCCGAACAACAGGCCGCGATTTGCCCCAAATGACATCCGGAGGACTATCCAAATGAGATTCAATCTTCTGGGGTCTCTGGCTCTCATTGCACCCACAGCCTTGTGGGCGAGCGACGATGTTCGCGGAGAAGCCACGACATTTGATAGTCCCAATGGTGTTACGGAACGCTGCATTCGGATCGAAAAAGTCCCAACGGGCGAGTACAAGAACAGCGATCTTGAGGAAGAAACGGCCTATTGCGAGATCGATTTCTATGCGCCCGAAATCGCCATTTGCCCAAAAACTTGGAGCACCAGCCCGGGAATGGCCGTCTACGATATTTCGGAAGGACCCTACGTGGGGAACCGCTCTGAGTTCGAGAGAAACGCTTGCAAGGAGGGCAAGTCGGCAAAAGAACTGGCCAATGGCAGAGTGGCCAAATTCAAATCCACCATGAACCAGAAGGGTACAAGCGGAACATTTTCCACCTCGTCACTGCTCTACTATCATTTCTCAAGGTATTTCGACGCGACGGTGAAAGTTCCGGTGGCGGTCTGGCGCAGCATGGACGCTAAGGCGCATCTTACCGAGGTTGCAGAGCCCGGCCTTGCGATTTCCGGCGGATCTCATGGCGGGCGCATGAACCATGAAGGCTGGCGGGTTTTCGTGGCTGCGGATGCCGACCCGAACTCGTACCAACCGACGGATGATCTGTTCACCGCGGATCGAACGCAGATATACGGTGTCCTGCTTGATAGCCCCGGTCATCGCTACGGCTCGGAAATCAACGGCACCCGCAAGTCCGGTTGGGGCAAAGGCCAAAATCGCGATTTTCAGGAAACACCCGCTTTCCTGGCCTTGCGGTCGTCAAAACGCTTGCCCGAGGCCATTGCAGAGGGTGTCAGGGAAGGCCGAAAGGATCGGCAGATCAACAAGGACCTTGGGCCCGATGTCAGCGACCGGCAGATGGCATTCTGGATGCAGGAGCTTACCGAGATTGTTCTGCTCGACTTCATCTTCAGCCAGCAGGACCGTGTGGGAAATATTGATTTCACGCCCTACTGGTATTGGGTCGAAGACGGAAAACTGAAGAACCAGAAAACGAAGCACCATCAGCCGAATGATGGAGACGTTCCCGCCGATGCAATATTGATCCGTCGCAGCAATCTGAACGACAACGATGCCGGTGGGCGGGTCGAATATGCCAACTTCGCGAAATCCACTCAGATGCTGGAGAAAATGCGGCATTTCTCTCCAAACACATACCGGCGGCTGGTTGCGTTGAACAGTGACCTTCAAACGCAAGGCCCGGTTTACGGCTGGTTGTCACAAAGCTTTGGGTTGTCGGACCGTCAGATTGCGCAGGTCGTCAAAAACACTGCGCTGGCAACATCCATCCTCAAGAGCAATTGTGCCAAAGGCGATCTGGTGTTTGACTTGGACCCTGTCACATTCTTTTTGAACAAAAATACCGAGGCGGAGGGCCTGGACTGCAATGATCCGTAAGCGTTCGATCACTGTCGCGGCGGTCGTTTGGACGGTCGTGCTCGCCTGCAAAGCGGCCGCTTTGGACGTGATCGTCATATCGGATCTGAACGGCAGCTATGGCTCGGTCAAATACGATGCCCGCATCGAAAAGGCGATCAGGCGGATAATCGAGATTGATCCCGATCTGGTGATTTCGACGGGCGATATGGTCGCCGGACAGCGCATCCCCAACCTTTCAGACAAACAGGTCAGAGAGATGTGGAAGGCGTTTCACATGGCGGTATCCGACCCGCTGGAGGCTGCCGGAATTCCATTTGCGGTCACGCCGGGAAACCATGATGCGTCGGCCTATCGCGGGTTCGAGCGCGAGAGAAAAATATACGCCGAGGAATGGGGCCCGAGAAAACCAAACGTCAACTTCCTGATGTCGGATGACTATCCGTTCTTCTACGCGTTTGAAATGCAGGGGATAACCTTTGCGTCTTTGGATGCCACGACCCTTGGGCCACTATCCGGCGATCAGCCGGACCAACTTGTGCAACTTGGGGCAGGTGGAGACCCGATTGTCACGTTCAGCCACCTCCCGCTGTGGCCGTTTGCGATCCAGCGCGAACGCGAAATCATCGGTGACCCGACGCTTGAAAGAATCTATCTGCAAAGCGGCGTCGTTCTGCACCTGTCTGGACACCATCATGCTTTTTACCCTGGCTGGAAAGACGGCGTGGCCTATGTTTCGCAAGCTTGCTTGGGTGGTGGCCCGCGGCGGCTAATCGGTGATCGCGCCAGGTCACCTCACAGTTTCACGCATGTCACCTTCCAGCCGAACGGAGAGTTTGGGATAGCAGTATATCGAGGGCCGGATTTCGAAAGGTCTGTCGACTTCAAGTCGCTCCCGAAAGAGATCAGATCCCCGAATGCGGTGTTGAAACGTTTAGACCTTGTGAAATGACTAGAAGCTGAGTTTCAACTCGACTTTTTCGGGGACCAAATCGTTTATCATCTCTTCGATGCGGGCCTCGGAAAGTCCACCCGAGGTAATGAAAAGCAATGAAATTCGGGATTTGCCGGGTACATGGTGTTTTCTGATCAGCTTCCAGCCGGCGTCGGCGGCCATCGCTTCAATGGCGCTGCTGACGTTCAATGAGTGCTCCTCGTCCGAAGCCTTAAGCGATATTTCAACGCCCTTGTTTCGCCCTCCGAGCCAAATGAAACACCAACAGACAACCGCCACCAGTGTGGCCATCAGCGGCAGGCCCAATCCGACCGCAAGCCCAAGAACGGTTACGACGATCAATTCGACAGTGTCTATCGGATCATCCAAATTGGAGCGAAATCTGAGCAATGCGCCGATGCCGAAGATAACGAACCCGATCATGGACCCGTGCTGGACGACCAGGAATCCCACCGCCATGCCGATCAGCGCATAGAGGAAGAAGAGCCTGGGCATGACGATGTCGCCGACACTTCTACGGGCTTTACGCCGCACCGGATGATAGACGATCAAGCCGGCCAGAATGATCGTGACCAGCACATCAAGAGAAAAGAAATACAGTTCCTGTTTGCCGCGAAACTGGATCCATCTGCGTTCGATCAGAATTTCCGATTCCGATGCCCCGGCAAGCATCGTTGCCGGGTCGATTTGCGACATCGCCGCAGCGGGCAACAGCAGCATCAACAACACAGTCACAAACGGGAAAATCGTATTCAAATCATCGTCCTTCCTGCTTGTGCCCAGACAGTACACGTCATCACGCGCAAATCGCGCCCCTTACAAGTCAATCCCAACAAGGAGGATCAGGTAAAGAGTTCAAAGCGCATTCTTCCGACATCGCAGATAAGTTGTGATACGAATGCGATAGAGGGGTGTGTCACACACACGAGAAAATCGAAGGGCAGAAAGCACGTGTTTCCGTCAAAGCCTGAAGTTTCACGGCGCTTCTGCAAATTTGGAAGATCCGCTCTTGCGGCCAGCTTCCTAGCGGCAGCGTTTTTGCCTTGGTCTGGCTCTGCCTATGCAAAAAGTGCTGATCTGGTTCTGGTCGATAGATTCAAGGTGGCGGACAAATCAAAAGGATTTTCCGAACCTTCCGGTTTGTCGCTGTCCAACGCTGAAGGCTTCCTGTGGTCTGTAAGCGACGCTGAGCCCAAACTGCACCTCCTTGGAATCGACGGAGTATTGGGAAACTCCTTCGAGTTGCCGTCTTTGGCCGGATCAGATTTGGAGGGCGTCGCGTCGCGAAGAGATGGGTCGGTTTTGCTCCTTCAGGAAACCGATCGATCGATATTGGTCGTTCAACCAACCGACCCTATCCAACTGACAAGGGTCCCACTTGCCTCCCTCAAGGGGTACCCGGCCGCTGCCGAACTGCTTGTCGGCAACCCACTGAACAAGGGGCCTGAGGGCATCACCGTCGATCCGGACACTGGGCGAGTATTCGTTGTCATTGAAGGACAACCGCGTCTGTTGCTGGTCGTGTCACCGGACCTGACTGAAATCCAGGAAGTCATCCCTTTGGATCGTGGATCTGGTTTTGTCTCGGATCGCGTGAATGACGATGAACTGGATGTAAGCGGTTTGGCTTGGTCCGTGTCGGGTGTGCTGTGGATTCTCAGCGACAAGGGTCGCCAGATCTTTTTGTACGATCCAGAGACGAGAACAGCAGATGCGATCGAACTGACGTATATGAAAAATGGAGACCGAAAGGTCGTGAAGCACCCCGAAGGGATCGCCTTGGATGAGGCCAAAGGGCTTCTCTACATCCTCACGGACGATGCCGAGAAATCGCGCCTGTATGTTTTCAATATCCCTGAGTTTTGATCGCTACTGTACGGCACTCACCCCGCAGGGATGACTTGGCCAAGAAAGCCCGCATTGGGTCCAACTTCCTTGATCCGCGCCACTCAGAACCGCTCGTTCAGGTCCGCTCCCAAGCCACGTTTTTTGGCCGTAGGAGCGTCCCGAGCAAAACTGCCGTCAGTTGGGCCGGTTCTTGGACGGCATGAAGATCGCTTCGCTTCGGGCTATGTTTCAGGGATACGAAGACTTGGGCGTCAATCCCAATGACGTCGTGATTGCAGAAGACCTGCTGGACGCGCGGTCCATCTGGCTGACGCCCAATACAACCACAATCTACATTGGTTCGAATGTCGATATCTCGGATGGCCCGATGGTGATTGAGGTTCCGGCAGGCCTGCTTGGGTTGCT
>NZ_JBXWSK010000048.1:0-25294 GCF_059613385.1 Ruegeria sp. BHSA162 | reverse complement strand
CTGTTCACGCTGGGTTTGCTGATCGTCTATCGTCTGGGCACCTTCATTCCGGTGCCGGGGATCGACGGTCAGGCGCTGCGCGAGTTCATGGAACAAGCGGGGCAGGGCATCGGTGGGATGGTTTCGATGTTCACCGGCGGGGCGCTTGGGCGGATGGGTATCTTTGCCCTCGGCATCATGCCCTATATCTCGGCATCGATCATCGTACAGCTGCTGACCTCGATGGTGCCCGCGCTCGAACAGCTCAAGAAAGAGGGCGAGCAGGGCCGCAAGAAGATCAACCAGTACACCCGTTTCGGAACCGTCGCGCTGGCCACCGTTCAGGCCTATGGCTTGGCGGTTTCGCTGGAATCGGGCGATTTGGCTACCGATCCGGGTCTGTATTTCCGCCTGTCCACGATGATCACTCTGGTCGGTGGCACCATGTTCCTGATGTGGCTGGGTGAACAGATCACCGCGCGCGGCATCGGCAACGGCATCTCGCTGATCATTTTCGTCGGCATCATCGCCGAGGTTCCGGCCGCGCTGGCCCAGTTCCTTGCCTCGGGCCGTTCGGGCGCGATCAGCCCGGCCGTGATCGTCGGCGTGATCGTGATGGTGATCGCCGTTATCACCTTCGTGGTGTTCATGGAACGCGCTCTGCGCAAGATCCACATCCAGTACCCGCGCCGCAATGTCGGCATGAAAGTCTATGAAGGCGGTTCGAGCCACCTGCCGGTCAAGGTCAACCCGGCCGGCGTGATTCCGGCGATCTTCGCCAGCTCGCTGCTGCTGCTGCCGGTCACGATCTCGACCTTTTCGTCGGGCGCTGCAAACGGACCGATCATGTCGTGGCTGCTGGCCAATTTCGGACCGGGACAGCCGCTTTATCTGCTGTTCTTTGCGTCGATGATCGTGTTCTTTGCCTACTTCTACACGTTCAACGTGTCGTTCAAACCGGATGACGTGGCGGACAACCTGAAAAAACAGAACGGCTTTGTGCCCGGCATTCGCCCTGGCAAAAAGACCGCCGAATATCTGGAATACGTCGTCAACCGCGTGCTGGTGCTGGGTTCGGCCTATCTTGCGGCGGTCTGCCTGCTTCCTGAAATTCTGCGCGGCCAGTTCGCCATTCCATTCTATTTCGGCGGCACCTCGGTTCTGATCATCGTCTCTGTGACCATGGACACGATCCAACAGGTTCAGAGCCACCTGCTGGCGCATCAATACGAAGGGCTGATCGAAAAGTCTCAGTTGCGCGGTAAAGGCAAGAAACGCGGCAGGAAGGGACCCGCTCGTCGATGAATATCATTCTTCTGGGCCCCCCGGGGGCAGGCAAGGGTACGCAAGCACGTCACCTGGTTGAAACGCGGGGCATGATTCAGCTCAGCACCGGTGACATGCTGCGCGAGGCCCGCAGCTCGGGAACCGAGATGGGCAAGAAGGTGGCCGCGATCATGGACGCGGGAAAGCTTGTCACCGACGAGATCGTGATTGGCCTGATCGAAGAGAAACTGACCACCGAAAAGGGCGCAGGCTTCATCTTCGACGGCTTCCCGCGAACCTTGGCCCAGGCTGACGCCTTGTCGGCCCTTCTGACCAAGCTGGGCCAGTCGCTGCACACCGTGATCGAAATGCGCGTGGATGACGAGGCCTTGGTTGATCGGATCACTGCCCGGTCGACCTGTGGCGGTTGCGGCGAGGTCTACAATGACAAGACCAAACCGATCCCGGCCGATGGTAAATGCACCAATTGCGGCAAGGAAAACGATTTCGTCCGTCGTGCCGACGACAACGAGGAAAGCCTGCGCACCCGGCTTATGGAGTATTACAAGAAGACCTCGCCGTTGATTGGCTATTACTATGCCAAGGGCGATCTTCGACCGGTGAACGGGCTGGCGGACATCAAGGAAGTCCGGGCCTCGATCGCAGCCATATTGGGTTAAGCTTGCAAAGGGCTTGACGCCAAGCCCAAAAGCCCATATCGACCCCCATCCCTTTGGGGAATCAATCGCGCACGCGGGATTCGTTCCGCATGTATAGACCACCTCGAATAATGCTGAACCCTCTGGCCACACTGCCACGGTTAGGCGTTGTGAAAAAAGGTTCTGGAACTACGGAACCGCAACGAAAGGAAAGTGACACGTGGCACGTATTGCCGGCGTAAACATCCCGACTGCAAAGCGGGTACCAATCGCCCTCACATATATCACCGGTATCGGCAACACCTCGGCCAAAGCGATCTGCGAAGCCGTTGGCATCGACACGACCCGTCGCGTCAATGAACTGTCGGATGCCGAAGTTCTAGCCATCCGCGAATACATCGACGCCAACTTCACCGTCGAAGGTGACCTGCGTCGCGAAGTTCAGATGAACATCAAGCGTCTGATGGACCTGGGCTGCTATCGCGGTCTGCGTCACCGCCGCAACCTGCCGGTTCGCGGTCAGCGTACCCACACCAACGCTCGTACCCGCAAAGGCCCCGCAAAGGCCATTGCTGGTAAGAAGAAATAAGGGAGGGTCTGACTGATGGCACGTGACAAGACTCGCGTTAAGCGCAAAGAGCGTAAGAACATCGCATCGGGCGTCGCCCATGTGAATTCGACCTTCAACAACACCAAGATCCTGATCTCGGACGTGCAGGGCAACGCCATTTCGTGGTCGTCGGCCGGTACCATGGGCTTCAAGGGATCGCGGAAATCGACCCCCTACGCCGCTCAGATGGCTGCAGAAGATGCAGGCAAGAAGGCGCAGGAACATGGTGTCAAGACGCTGGAAGTCGAAGTTCAGGGCCCCGGTTCGGGTCGTGAATCGGCTCTGCGTGCGCTGGCTGCCGTGGGCTTCAACATCACGTCGATCCGCGATGTGACCCCGATCGCCCACAATGGCTGCCGCCCGCCGAAGCGCCGCCGCGTCTAACCGATCGAATTACCAGGCTGGGGCCGTGTTTTTTACACGGCCCCGGTTCGCCGTTTTGAAACCTCGGGCGTCTGCACCTGATTGGTCATGGGGCGCAGACAGGAATGGAGGGATTACATGATCCACAAGAATTGGGCAGAATTGATCAAGCCGACCCAACTGGAAGGCAAGCCGGGCAACGATCCCGCGCGGCAGGCAACCCTGGTTGCGGAGCCGCTTGAGCGTGGCTTTGGTCTGACCCTGGGCAACGCGCTGCGCCGTGTTCTGATGAGCTCGCTGCAAGGCGCCGCCATCACCAGCGTCCAGATCGACAACGTACTGCACGAGTTCAGCTCGGTCGCAGGCGTTCGTGAAGACGTCACCGACATCATCCTGAACCTCAAGCAGGTCGCTCTGCGCATGGAAGTCGAAGGGCCCAAGCGCCTGTCGATCAATGCCAAAGGCCCCGCAGTTGTCACCGCCGGTGATATCAGCGAAAGCGCCGGCATCGAGGTTCTGAACCGTGATCACGTCATCTGCCACCTGGACGATGGCGCCGAGCTGTTCATGGAACTGACCGTCAACACCGGCAAAGGCTATGTCTCGGCCGAGAAGAACAAGCCCGAAGATGCACCCATCGGCCTGATCCCGATCGACGCGATCTACTCGCCGGTCAAGAAAGTCGCCTATGACGTTCAGCCGACCCGTGAAGGCCAGGTTCTGGACTATGACAAGCTGACCATGAAGATCGAGACCGACGGCTCGATCACGCCCGAGGACGCGCTGGCCTTCGCCGCCCGCATCCTGCAGGATCAGCTGTCGATCTTCGTCAACTTCGACGAGCCGGAATCGGCCGGTCGCCAGGACGAGGACGATGGTCTGGAGTTCAACCCGCTGCTGCTGAAGAAAGTGGACGAGCTGGAACTGTCGGTCCGTTCGGCAAACTGCCTGAAGAACGACAACATCGTCTACATCGGCGACCTGATCCAGAAGACCGAAGCCGAGATGCTGCGCACGCCGAACTTCGGCCGCAAGTCGCTGAACGAGATCAAGGAAGTGCTGTCCGGCATGGGTCTGCACCTCGGCATGGATGTCGAGGATTGGCCGCCCGACAACATCGAAGATCTGGCCAAGAAATTCGAAGACGCGTTCTAAACGCGTCTTCGCCAATGCCCGGGCTGCCGGGGACCGTATGGGCATTTCCGCCCCAAGGAGAGCCGGTGACACGCATCGCCGGCCAGACAAAGCAAAACGCGAAAGAAGGAATTGAAAAATGCGTCACGCACGTGGTTACCGCCGCCTGAACCGTACTCATGAGCACCGCAAGGCCCTGTTCTCGAACATGGCCGGCTCGCTGATCGAGCACGAACAGATCAAGACGACTCTGCCCAAGGCAAAAGAACTGCGCCCGATCGTTGAAAAACTGATCACCCTGGGCAAGCGCGGCGACCTGCACGCCCGCCGTCAGGCCGCAGCTCAGCTGAAGGAAGACAAGGACGTCGCCAAGCTGTTCGAGGTTCTGGGCCCGCGCTACAAGGACCGTCAGGGCGGCTATGTCCGTATCCTGAAAGCTGGCTTCCGCTATGGCGACATGGCTCCGATGGCGATCATCGAATTCGTTGATCGTGACATCGACGCCAAAGGCGCAGCCGACAAGGCCCGCGTCGCCGCTGAAGAAGTGGACGTTGACGAAGAATAGGAACCGGCTGCATTGCCGTTTCATGGCCCCTGTCCGGATATCCCGGTCAGGGGCTTTTTCTTATGGATCGCCACGCTTGCGGCGGACATGGCAGCGGCAAGGTTTCGCGTGCTCTATTGCATTCGCGTGCCGACCTCCGCATATCTTCGGCGGATGATGAACGGAGCTGTCATGATACGCACGATCCTGGCCGTATGCCTGATGACACTGGCCACCCATGCCGGTGCCGAGACACGGGTTCCTCAGTCACAGGTCGAGATTTCCATGGGTTTTGCCCCGGTGGTCAAAAAGGCGGCCCCGGCGGTGGTGAACATTTATGCCAAGATCGTCCGGCCTGGGCGCAGCAGTCCGATTTTCACGGATCCGTTCTTTCGCGACTTTTTCGGCGGTGGGTTCGGTACACCGCGGCCGCGGGTGCAAAACTCGCTGGGGTCGGGCGTCATCCTGACCGAGGACGGCTATGTCGTCTCGAACTATCACGTTGTCGGGACCGCGACCGAGATCCGGGTCGTGACCACGGATCGTCGCGAGTTCCAGGCCGAGGTCGTTCTGGGCGACGAGGAAAGCGACATCGCCATCCTGCGCCTGCAGGACGCGCAGGGACTGCCGTTTCTGCGTCTGCGGGATTCTGACCATGTCGAGGTGGGGGAACTGGCTCTGGCCATCGGCAACCCGTTCGGCGTCGGGCAGACCGTGTCGTCTGGCATCATCTCGGGGCTGGCGCGGTCTGGCACCGCCACCGGCAATGCGCGGGGCTATTTCATCCAGACAGACGCGCCGATCAACCCGGGCAATTCCGGTGGCGCCCTGATCGACGTGAATGGTGACCTGATCGGCATCAACACCTCGATCCTGACGCGGTCGGGTGGGTCCAATGGGATTGGCTTCGCCATTCCGGCCAATCTGGTCGCAGAGTTTCTGCGGCAGGCCCAGGAAGGAAACGAAGGTTTCGTCAGCCCTTGGGCGGGTATGGCCGGACAGACCATGAGCGCAGACATCGCTGAATCCCTTGGGCTTTCGCTGCCGCAGGGCGTTGTGATCTCGGACCTCCATCCGCTCAGCCCGTTGGCCGAGGCCGGGTTGCGGGTTGGCGATATTGTGACCCACGTGGATGGCGAGGAGGTGAATTCTCCGGCTGAGATGAAGTTCCGCATGTCTGTGGCGGGTGTTGGTGGGACATCCGTTCTGACCCGGCTCCGCGGCAGCGAGCGCGCTGAGGTCGCCGTCGATCTGGTCCCCGCGCCCGAGACGCCTCCGGCCGAGGAAACCACTCTGGACGATCGCACGGTTCTTCCGGGAATGACGGTTGCGCGCATCAACCCGGCAATGATTGCCAAGATGGGTCTGCTGCTGTCGCAGACCGGTGTGGTCGTGGTCGACCCCGGCCCCTATGGCGCGCGGGCCGGGTTGCGGCCCGGCGATGTCATCAATGCCGTGAACGGGCGAAAGGCTGAACG
Organism: Ruegeria sp. BHSA162; assembly: GCF_059613385.1. Taxonomy (NCBI): domain Bacteria; kingdom Pseudomonadati; phylum Pseudomonadota; class Alphaproteobacteria; order Rhodobacterales; family Roseobacteraceae; genus Ruegeria; species Ruegeria sp. BHSA162. The sequence goes on along the minus strand of NZ_JBXWSK010000048.1, from coordinate 19,261 downwards.
CCCGCGTGACGTCGTTAGGGCGCTGCGCGATCCGGGGCGGCGTGTGCAGATCGACCTGGTGCGCGGTGGCAAACCCGTGTCGTTGCGGTTCAGGCTGTGACCGCATGAGTGACCTGTTCGATACCGAAGACCAGGCCTCGGAACCGGCCCCGAACCGCCCGCTGGCCGACCGGCTGCGGCCCCAGGCGCTGTCCGAGGTGATCGGGCAGCGACAGGTTCTGGGCCCCGAGGCGCCGCTGGGGGTGATGCTGGCGTCGGGCAGCCTGTCCAGCCTGATCTTCTGGGGGCCGCCTGGGGTAGGCAAAACCACGATCGCGCGGCTGCTGGCCAAGGAAACCGACCTTCATTTCGAACAGATCAGCGCGATCTTCACCGGCGTTCCCGACCTCAAAAAGGTGTTCGAGGCTGCCAAGTTGCGGCGGCGGAACGGCCGGGGGACGCTGTTGTTCGTGGACGAGATCCATCGTTTCAACAAGGCCCAGCAGGACGGGTTCCTGCCGCATATGGAGGACGGGACGATCCTTCTGGTGGGCGCGACCACCGAAAACCCTTCGTTCGAGTTGAACGCTGCCGTGCTCAGCCGCGCGCAGGTGCTGGTGCTGGAACGGCTGGATCTGGCCGATCTGGAACGCCTGACACAGCGTGCCGAAAAAGAGCTGGGCAAGGCGCTGCCCCTGACGCCCGCGGCGCGGGACGCGCTGCAGGAAATGGCGGATGGAGACGGCCGGGCGCTTTTGAACCTGATCGAACAGATCGCGGCCTGGTCGGTTGACGCGCCGCTGGACCCCGACGCGCTGGCCAAGCGCCTGATGCGCCGCGCCGCGAAATACGACAAGTCGGGGGACGAGCACTACAACCTGATCTCGGCGCTGCACAAATCGGTGCGCGGGTCCGACCCGGATGCGGCGCTGTACTGGTTCGCCCGGATGCTGACCGGGGGCGAAGATCCGCGGTACCTGGCCCGCCGCATCACCCGGATGGCGGTCGAGGATATCGGCTTGGCCGATCCGCAGGCCCAGTCGATCTGCCTGCATGCCTGGGAAGTGTACGAGCGGCTCGGGTCGCCCGAGGGTGAGTTGGCGCTGGCGCAGGCGGTCGTGTATCTGGCGCTGGCGCCCAAATCCAACGGGGCCTATGTGGGCTACAAGGCGGCGATGCGTCTGGCCAAACAGTCGGGCAGCGAGCCGCCGCCCAAACACATCCTGAATGCGCCGACCGGGTTGATGAAGGATCAGGGCTATGGCGCGGGCTATGCCTATGACCACGATGCCGAGGACGGGTTCTCGGGGCAGAACTACTTTCCCGAGACCATGAAACGCCCGGTCCTGTACCAGCCAGTCGAACGCGGGTTCGAGCGCGAGTTGAAAAAGCGTCTGGACTACTTTTCGAAACTGCGCAGTCAACGCAAGGGGTCGTGACGCAAGGTCAAATCAGGCCGTGCCGTCGCGTTCTGCGCGACACCCAAGGCGTGCCCGGGTTTCCCTAGGGTTACATGCCGCCAGGGAGGAGCGCAGATGACCGTTTCCATAGACAAGACAGACGACGTGTGGACCATCATCCACGACCGGCCCCAGGCCAGAAACGCCGTGGATGCCGAACACGCGGCAGCCCTGGCCGAGGCCTTCATCGCCTTCGAGGACAGCGCGGCCAAAGCCGCCGTGTTCTGGGGCAAAGGCGGCAATTTCTGCGCGGGCTGGGACCTCAAGATGGCAGCCACGCTGTCCGACCCGGACCTGCGCGAGCCCTATTTCGACAAGCATGCTTTTCCGATCGGGGCGGCGCCGTCGCTGCTGGGCCCGATGGGTCCGTCGCGGCTGGAATTGTCAAAGCCGGTCATCGGCGCGATCGAAGGCGCCGCTGTTGCCGGCGGCATGGAACTGGCCTTGTGGTGCGACATCCGGGTGATGGCCGAGGACGCCTATATGGGCGTCTATTGCCGCCGCTGGGGGATCACGCTGATGGATGGCGGTTCGGTGCGGCTGCCGCGGCTGGTCGGGCAGGGCAAGGCGCTTGAGATTGCGCTGACAGGGCGCAAGGTCAAGGCTGACGAGTGCGAACGGATCGGCCTGGCCGAGAAAATCGTGCCGCAGGGTGAAGCACGCACGGCGGCCGAAGCGATGGCGCAAGAGATCGCCCGGTTCCCGCAGGAGGCCGTCCGCGCCGACCGCCGCTCGATCATCGAAACCCGGGGGATGCCGATGCGCGAGGCGTTGAAGGTCGAATGGGCCAACGGACTGGACGCCATCCGCCGCGAGGGCACATCCGGCGCGGCTCGGTTTCGCGATGGGGCCGGGCGGCACGGAGATTTCACCGATATCTGAGCGGCCTTGGCCCTGCGAACCCGTCAGCCTGCTTGACTCTTGCCTTGCGGCGCGCGACAGACGCGGATGTTTTCTGAGGCACTGACACGGGCGATTTTCCGGGCGCGCAGCATCCGGTCGCAAGGGGTATTGGCATGAGCGGCGTACAGATGATCACGGTCGAGCCGGGCGACGGCGACCAGCGGTTGGACCGCTGGTTGCGGCGCCTGTTCCCGCATGTCAGCCAGGGCCGGATCGAAAAGATGTGCCGCAAGGGTGAACTGCGCGTGGACGGCGGCCGGGTCAAGGGCTCGACCCGCTTGCAGGCGGGGCAGGTGGTGCGCGTGCCGCCCCTGCCGGACCCGGATCACAAACCGGCCCCGGCCCGCCCCCGCGTGACGGATGCCGATGCGAAAATGATCCAGTCCTGCGTGATCTATCGCGACGACCACGTGCTGGCACTGAACAAGCCCCATGGCCTGCCCGTTCAGGGCGGCAGCGGCCAGGCCCGGCATGTGGACGGCCTCGCCGAGGCGCTGCGTTTTGGCTATGACGAGAACCCGCGGCTGGTGCACCGGCTCGACAAGGACACCTCGGGCGTTCTGCTGATGGCGCGTACGCGCGAAGCGGCCAAGGGGCTGACCGCGGCCTTCCGGCATCGCAACACGCGCAAGATCTATTGGGCGCTGGTGGCTGGTGTGCCGACCCCGTATCTGGGCGAGATCAAGACCGGGCTGGTCAAGGCCCCCGGCCATGGCAAGCAGGGCGAGGGCGAAAAGATGATCGCCGTCCACCTGAACGAGATCGACAGCACGCCGAGTGCCAAACGGGCCCATACGCTTTATGCCACGCTGTATCGGGTGGCGGGGCGCGCATCTTGGGTCGCGATGGAGCCTGTCACCGGCCGCACGCACCAGCTGCGCGCGCATATGGCGGCCATCGGGCACCCGATCGTCGGCGATGGTAAATATGGCGGCTCGGGTCAGGAAAACCTGGGCGACGGCTGGGGCGCACAGTTGGGCGGGGTCATCAGCAAAAAGCTGCATCTGCACGCCCGAACCGCGTCGTTCAAGCATCCGATGATCGGCAAGCAGGTCACGATCAACGCTCCGTTGCCTCCGCACATGAAGGACAGCTGGGATACTTTGGGCTGGACCGAAGATCTGGCCGCCGAGGACCCGTTCGAGGAGTTGCAATGACCGCGCCTCTGCGCCTGGTTCTGTTCGATGTCGACGGGACGCTGGTGGACAGCCAGGCCAGCATCGTGTCAGCCATGACCGCCAGTTTTCAGGCTCTGTCCCTTCCGGTGCCGGATCGCGCGGCGATCCTGTCGATCGTGGGGCTGTCCTTGCCGATTGCAATCGCACGCCTCGCGCCGGATCAGTCGCAGGCAACTCAACACCGGTTGGTCGAGGGTTACAAAGAGGCGTATCACGCTCATCGGCTTGAGATGGGGGCGGCAAGTTCTCCGCTCTATCCCGGCGCGCGCGAGGTTATCGGATCGTTGCAGGCCGTGCCCGAGATCCTTCTTGGCGTGGCGACGGGTAAATCGCAGCGGGGGTTGGATGCCTTGCTCGAGGCGCACGGTTTGGATTCGGTCTTCGTTACCCGTCAGGTGGCGGACTATCATCCATCCAAGCCGCATCCCTCGATGATCGAAACGGCGCTTTTTGAAACAGGGGTGTCGGCCGGTGATGCGGTGATGATCGGCGACACCAGCTTTGACATGGAAATGGCGCGGGCCGCCGGGGTTGCGGGGATCGGCGTGGGCTGGGGCTATCATGAACGGTCGCAGCTGGGTGCGGCGACCGCGGTGATCGACCGGTTCGAGCAGCTGCCCGGCGTCCTGTCCGCAGTCTGGGGATAACGATATGAGTGAGTGGAAACCGAAACGCTTTTGGACAGCCAGTGCCGTGGTCGCGACCGATGGCGGCTATACCGTCGAGTTGGACGGCCGCCGGGTACGGACACCGGCCAAGGCTGCTCTGGTCCTGCCCACCCGGGCCATGGCCGAGGCGGTGGCCCGCGAATGGGACGCGCAGGAAAAGGAAATCGATCCGGCGACGATGCCCTTCACCCGCTCGGCCAACGCGGCAATCGACAAGGTGCAGCATCAGCACGCGGAAGTGGCCGACATGTTGTCGGACTATGGCGATTCGGACCTGCTCTGCTATCGCGCAACCCACCCCGAAGCCCTGATCGAACGTCAGCGCCGCGAATGGGATCCCGCGCTGGACTGGGCCGCGGAAACGCTGGGCGCCAGACTGATCCCGGTCGAAGGCGTACGGCATCAGCCTCAGGCCCCCGAGGCACTGGACCGGCTGCGTCGGCAGGTTCACGACCTGGACGCGTTCCGTCTGGCGGCGTTTCACGACCTTGTGAGTCTGTCGGGTTCGTTGATTCTGGGTTTTGCCGCTGCCCAAAAGTGGCGCAACCCGGACGAGATATGGCGCATTTCTCGGCTGGATGAATCGTGGCAGGCCGAGCAATGGGGGGATGACGACGAGGCGGTCCAAGCCGCCGAACTGAAGAAGATCGCCTTTTTGCACGCGAAAACCTTCTATGATCTATCGGTTTGAGCCTTTCTGGTCCTGATTTGAGAGGCTTGGGCAGTTGCCTTGCCGGGAACATATCGTTTTCACTGATCCGACCCTTGACGTTTGTTTATGAATGCGCCCAAACTCGGGCGCACTAAAGGGGAGACACCTTTGGGGTAACCTATCCGGCTACCTTTGTGTGTCGGACAAGATCCGTCCCGGGATGGGGCGGGAAATCAGGAAGAGGTAAAAATGAAAAAATCCGTAATCTTGGGCGCGGCGACGATTGCCGGTCTTGCTGCCGGCGCGGCCGCGGCAGGAACCATGGACGACGTCAAAGCGCGCGGCAAGCTGAACTGCGGTGTGACCACCGGTCTGGTTGGCTTTGCTGCACCTGACGCGAATGGCGAATGGCAGGGCTTTGACGTTGCTGTATGCCGCGCAGTAGCCGCCGCCGTTCTGGGTGACGCGAACGCTGTTGAATTCGTTCCCACCACCGGCAAGACTCGCTTCACCGCTCTGGCTTCGGGCGAAGTTGACATGCTGGCCCGTAACACCACCTGGACCTTCAGCCGCGACGTCGACCTGAAGTTCGAATTCGTGGGTGTGAACTACTACGACGGTCAGGGCTTCATGGTTCCCAAGGCACTGGGCGTCAGCTCGGCCAAGGAACTGGACGGCGCCACTGTCTGCATCCAGACCGGCACCACCACCGAGCTGAACCTGGCGGACTTCTTCCGCTCGAACAACATCAGCTACGAGCCGGTTCCGATCGAAACCAACGCCGAAGCGCAGCAGCAGTACCTGGCAGGTGCCTGTGACGTTTACACCACCGACGCTTCGGGCCTGGCCGCAACCCGCGCCACGTTCGAAAACCCCGGTGATCACGTTCTGCTGCCCGAAATCATCTCGAAAGAGCCGCTGGGCCCGCTGGTCCGTCACGGCGACAACGAGTGGGGCGACATCGTTCGCTGGACCCTGAACGCTCTGATCTCGGCCGAAGAGCTGGGCATCACCTCGGCGAACATCGACGAGATGGCTGCAGGTACCGAGAACCCGGAAATCAACCGTCTGCTGGGTAGCGAAGGCACCCTGGGCGAGATGCTGGGCCTGGACGCACAGTGGGCCATGCGCGCCGTCAAGGCGGGTGGTAACTACGGCGAAGTGTTTGCCAAGAACATCGGTGAGGAAACCCCGATCGGTCTGGCACGCGGTCTGAACGCACAGTGGACCGATGGTGGCCTGCTGTACTCGCCGCCGTTCCGCTAAAATCCACGGAAAAGGGCGCAGGGCAACCTGCGCCCTTTTTTGCAAAACAGAATGCTACGGGCTGCTCGGGAGCGGGGAAAACCCTGCCGGGAAGGAAGCGTCCGAAAAGCACGGGGATCCCAAAATATGTCGACTATGACTGACCCACCGAAGGCTGACTTTCGGTTGTCGATGCTTATAAACGATACACGCTATCGCTCTCTTACATTTCAGGTGATCGCGGCAATCGTTATTGCGCTCAGCATCTGGTATCTTGGTAACAACCTGATCCAGAACCTTAGGGCCGCAGGGCTCAACATTTCTTATTCTTTCCTGGGCGATCCGTCCGGGTATGACATCAACCAGCGTTTGATCGAATATGACAGCCAGTCCTCGCATGGGCGTGCGGCTGTCGTCGGCATTCTCAACACGCTTTTGGTTGCATTCCTGGCTTGTATCACTGCGACGGTGTTTGGCGTGATCGCAGGCGTTTTGCGCCTGTCAAACAACTGGCTTGTATCCAAGCTGATGGCGGTCTACGTGGAAATCTTCCGGAATATTCCGGTTCTGATCTGGATCATCATCATCTTCACGATCATGACAGCCGTGCTGCCGGGACCGAGGGAGTTCCGGGGCGATAACCCAACATCCAGCATGCTGTTTGATCTGTTCGCCTTTACCAACCGCGGCGTCTATGTCCCGCGCCCTGAGTTTGCGAATGGGCTGTTCGGTTCGACCTTTCTGAATTGGCTGCTGGTCATCGCGGTTTTGGTCGCTTCCTGGTTTGCGTCTCGTGAAATTGAGAAACGCGCCACGCTCAAACAGGAACAGACGGGCGAGCGTCCAAAGACTGGCCTTGTGAAACTTGCAGTTTGGCTCGTGCCTTTTGCGCTGCTGATGATTTTGATGGGCCTGACCTGGGATGTCCCCGCGCTGAAAGGTTTCAACTTCAGCGGTGGTATCAAGGTCGGCGGTCCGCTGATCGCATTGTGGTTCGCTTTGTCGATCTATACCGGCGCCTTCATCGCAGAAAACGTACGTGCGGGTATTCAGGCGATTTCAAAAGGTCAGACCGAGGCTGCGGCCGCGCTGGGCCTGCGTCCCGGTCGGATCATGAATCTTGTGATCCTGCCTCAGGCGCTGCGGGTCATCATCCCGCCGTTGATTTCGCAATATCTGAACATCACCAAGAACTCGTCTCTGGCGATTGCAGTCGGCTATGCGGATATCACCGCAACGCTGGGTGGCATCACGCTGAACCAAACCGGTCGCGCGATCGAGTGCGTCTTGCTGCTGATGCTGTTCTATCTGACAGCCTCGCTGCTGATTTCGATGGCGATGAACATCTACAACGCATCCGTCAAGTTGAAGGAGCGCTGAGCCATGGCTGATCAAACAACAAATCCGATCGCATTTGTGGCCGACGGCACCATTCCTCCGTCGCCTCCGCCGGCAAACCAGACGGGTATCGTCAAATGGCTGCGCGAGAACCTGTTCTCGGGCGTCACAAACACGATCCTCACCCTTCTGTCGATTCTGCTGATCTATGTGCTTCTCAAGAACACTTTGCCGTGGATTCTGAACGGCGTTTGGAATGCGGACTCGCTGGCGCAATGCCGCGAGATTCTGGACGGCAAGACCGGGGCCTGTTTCGCAGTTCTGACCGAGCGCTGGCATCAACTGATCTACGGTTTCAAATATCCAGTAGAAGCGTATTGGCGCCCGAACTTAGCGTTTGTGCTGATGCTGGTCGCTGTGGCACCTGTTCTGTTCTTCGACCTGCCTCGTAAGTTGCTGCTGTTTACAGCGCTCTACCCGTTTATCGCTTTCTGGCTGATTTGGGGTGGAACCATCATGGTGCCCATCGTGGCCCTGCTGGGCTGTGTCGCGGCAGGCGTGGTGTTCCAGAAATTTGGCCGCAACAGCTTTGCAGCCGGGTTCTTTGGGGCCATTGTCGTGGCGCTGGTCGTGTGGAATGTCGGCGGGGCACTAATTCCCGAAGACGCCAACGAAGGTGCGCTGCTGACTGCGGTGCCCAGCCGTGACCTGGGTGGTTTTATGCTGAACCTGATGCTGGGCGTGACCTGTGTGTCACTGTCCTTGCCCCTAGGTATTGCACTGGCTCTGGGTCGTCAGTCCGATATGCCGCTGATCAAGTGGGTTTGCGTCATCTTCATCGAATTCATCCGTGGCGTGCCTTTGATCACGCTGCTGTTCGTGGCTTCGGTGATGCTGGCCTATTTCTTCCCGCCTGACAGCACGGTCGACCTGTTCCTGCGCGTCGTGATCATGATCACCATGTTCTCTGCCGCCTATATCGCCGAGGTGATCCGCGGCGGTCTGGCTGCGCTTCCGCGCGGTCAGTATGAGGCAGCAGACAGTCTGGGTCTGGACTACCCGCAGGCGATGCGTCTGATCATCCTGCCGCAGGCCTTGAAGATCTCAATCCCCGGTATCGTAAACGTGGCCGTTGGTCTGTTCAAAGATACCACGCTGGTTTCGGTCATCTCGATGTTCGATCTGGTGGGCATGATCCGGGGTCCCATCCTGGCGTCGACCGAATGGAACGGCGTCTATTGGGAGCTTCTGGGCTTCGCCGCGCTTCTGTTCTTCGTCGTCTGCTACGGCATCTCTCAATATTCCCAGTGGCTCGAGCGTCGCCTTGCCACGGACCATCACTAAGGAGTTCAACACATGTCTGAACTTGCAATCGACCGCGAAATTGACCGCTCTAAAATGCAGGTGAGCGACGAGGTCGCCATCGAAATCACCAACATGAACAAGTGGTACGGGTCCTTCCACGTGCTGCGCGACATCAATCTGACCGTCAATCAGGGCGAGCGGATCGTGATCGCGGGGCCGTCGGGGTCGGGCAAATCCACTCTGATCCGCTGCCTGAACGCGTTGGAAGAACACCAGCAGGGCAAGATCGTGGTGGACGGCACCGAGTTGTCGAACGATCTGAAAAACATCGACAAGATCCGGTCCGAGGTTGGCATGGTGTTCCAGCACTTCAACCTGTTCCCGCATCTGACCATTCTGGAGAACTGCACGCTGGCCCCGATCTGGGTGCGTAAAACGCCCAAGAAAGAGGCCGAAGAGCGCGCGATGCATTTCCTTGAGAAGGTGAAGATCCCCGATCAGGCGTTGAAGTATCCGGGACAGCTGTCCGGTGGTCAGCAACAGCGTGTGGCGATTGCCCGCTCGCTGTGCATGATGCCGCGGATCATGTTGTTCGACGAGCCGACATCGGCGTTGGACCCCGAGATGATCAAAGAGGTGCTCGACACGATGATCGAGCTGGCCGAGGAAGGCATGACCATGCTCTGCGTGACGCACGAGATGGGCTTTGCCCGCCAGGTGGCGAACCGGGTGATCTTCATGGATGCCGGTCAGATCGTTGAACAGAACGAGCCGGAAGAGTTCTTCAACAACCCGCAGAGCGAACGCACCAAGCTGTTCCTCAGCCAGATTCTGGGTCACTGAGGCGGGTTGAAAGCGACGTTGGAAAGGGCGGGATCACCCCGCCCTTTTTTCATTCCAGCAACGCGCGCGGCGTGACGAATTCGATCACCTGGCCGCCGTGCCAACCTATTCCGGACCAGTCCGACAGATCAAAACGAAGAACCGTGGTCGCACAGGTCGGATAGTCGAGGAACCGCGGGTGCTTCGGTGCAAACTGAGCAATACGTTCCGCGAATTCCGCGATCCCCGGATTGTGGCCCAGCAGCAGGACCGTTTGACCCGTTGCTCTGTACAGCGCCTGCCGGATCTGATCGGGCGAGGCATGATAGAGTTCGGAGAGGAACCGGATGTTGGACGCACTCAGCCCCATCCGAAGCCAGGTCTCGCGCGTGCGTTCGGATGAAGAACTCAGGACCTCGTCTGGCAAGTACCCCTTGCGCCGCAGCCAATCGCCGATGGCAGATGCCGAAGCTCGGCCGCGCTTGTTCAACGGTCGGTCATGATCGGGCAGGCCGGGATGGTCCCAACTGGATTTTGCGTGGCGGGTCAGGATAAGCGTGCAGGTCATTCCGGGTGAAAGGCTTTCATGTGATGGGCGGATTGCTCGACCCGACGTCCGGCCCCCGCGCTGAGCGGACAGGCCAGCCGGGCCGCGCATCCCTGTGTCTTGCAGGCCTGACCAGGCGGAGTTCTCAAGTAGCCGTGGCAAGCGTCGACGTCGTAGAACGTCTTGGCATTCAAGGCCCCGACCGGGCAGGCCGATGCGCAGGGCGCAGGGCAATTGATACATGGTGACGGGTTGACTGCGACGGGAATGTCGAACTCGTGATCAAAATGCAGGGCCCCACGGAATGAAATCATCATTCCCACCGTGTCGTGCACCAGCGCGCCCACCGGGCTTTGAAACGTACGTCCCGATTTCAACGCCCAATCTATGAATGGCGAATACGGGGGGCCGCCGAACGGATACCACGCCTGGGCGCCCAGGTTTTCCGCAAGGGTGCCGACCACTCGGAGCGACCAACGGTCGACCGGGTCCGGCTTGCCGTCCAACCACTCGGCCGAAGCGGTAAGGACCGGCCAAAAGCTGCTGCCTGCCCCGAGCAGAATAAGCGTGCCACTATCCAACTGTTTGGCGCCACTCACCCGCGGGTGTTGCGCGCCCATGACGATCAGGCCCGCGGCCTCGGATGTGGGCACCACTTGATCATAGGTCACTTGCGTCGAAACGGCAGAGCGAGGCTCCACCCCAGCTTCGTCGGTCGATCGTCCTGCCATTCAAGCCCCACCGTCATGTCGTCGTGGCCGGCCTCGGGCTGTGCCACATACGTCCCCATCAAACGATCCCAGATGGATAATGCAAAGCCATAATTGCTGTCATGTTCCCTGCGCAGCACCGAATGGTGGACCCGGTGCATGTCCGGTGTGACCAGTATTCGGCGCATGGCGGCATCCACGGCGGCGGGCAGACGGATGTTCGAATGGTTGAACAAAGCCGTGCCGTTCAGCAGGACTTCGAACAGGATGACCGCCAGCGTGCTGGGCCCCAGCAGGTAGACGAGACCGATCTTCAAACCCATCGACAAGGCGATCTCGACCGGATGAAAGCGAACGGCCGTAGTGACATCCATATCCCGGTCGGCATGGTGCACACGATGAAGACGCCACAGGATCGGCACCTTGTGGGTGATCAGATGTTGCGCCCAGATGGCGAAATCCAGCACCAGGACACAAAGGGTGACCTCGACCCATTTGGGCCAGTCCAGAGCGTTGAAAACTCCGACGCCCAACCGGCCGGCATCCAAGGCGGCCCCGACGGCCAGCAAAGGGAACCCGATCGCCATCGCCCGCAGTGTCAGTGTGTTCAAAAGGGTGACCGACAGGTTGGTCAGCCAGCGGCTCGATCGAGGCACGCGTAGCGGGCGGCGCGGGGCAAGCCTTTCGGCCAATGCGAAGGCCAGAAACAGCGTCAGAAAGATGCCCAAGCGGATGATGAGTTCACGCTCCATGCATTCAAATTTAAGCATGTGAATGTGAACTGCAAGGGCGGGCTTGCTCGCTTCAGTCGGGGCGGATCAGAGACCCCGCACCATGTTCGGTGAACAATTCCAGCAGCACGGCATTGGGGGCACGGCCGTCTAGAATGACCACGGCGCGCACGCCGCTGTGCAGCGCGTCCAGCGCGGTTTCGGTCTTAGGGATCATACCGCCGGCAATGGTGCCGTCGCGGGTCATTTCCCGGATCTGGCCCGCCTTCAGTTCGGTCACGACCTCTCCGGCGGCGTTCTTGACGCCCGATACGTCGGTCAGCAGCAGCAGGCGGTCGGCCTTCAGCGCCGAGGCAATCGCTCCGGCAGCGGTATCACCGTTCACGTTGAACGTCTCGCCATTGCGGCCCGCCCCCAGCGGGGCGATCACCGGGATCACGTCATGCGAGAACAGATCATGCAGGATCTTGGGGTTCATTTCGGCGGGCGTGCCGACATAGCCCAGCGACGCATCGGTCTGCTCACAGGTCATCAGGTTGGCATCCTTGCCCGACAGGCCGACGGCCGTTCCACCCTGGGCATTGATGGCCTGCACGATGCGCTTGTTGACCACGCCGGACAAAACCATCTCGACCACTTCGACCGTGGCGGCATCGGTGACGCGCTTGCCGTTCACGAAGTCCGACTGGATGTCCAGCTTGTCCAGCATCGCGTTGATCATCGGCCCGCCGCCATGCACGACCACCGGGTTCACGCCGACCTGACGCATCAGCACCACGTCGCGGGCAAAGCTCTCCATCGCTTCGTCGCTGCCCATGGCGTGCCCGCCCAGCTTGATCACGACGATTGCCCCGTCATAGCGCTGCAGATAGGGCAGGGCGCTGTTGAGCGTGGCGGCGGTTGCTATCCAATCCCGGTTCATGTCCTGTTTCTTCATGGCTGTCGTCCCTCTGGCCTTCCCTGTTAGGGCCTTTGGCCGGACCTGCCAAGCCCGGAACGGGTAGGCCGCAGGTTTTGTTGCGTGGCGCGCCAAAAGGGGGACGCTGCCGCGCCACGCAACCGGGCGGCACCACGGGGGCGCCGCCCGAACCGGTCAGCTGAAGGCGCGCCGAACCGCGGGGATGTTGCTGACCACCAGCAGGTCGACGGCCAGCACCGCAAGCAGCGTCAGCCCGACCAGCGGAAAGGCCATGGCCGTGAACAGCCCGACCAGCACCGCGCCCTTCCACAGGGGCATCTCGGCCGGCATCGGCGGCGCCGCCAGACGGCTGGCGCCGGACGGCCGCCGCTTGATCCACATGACCACGCCGGACACGCAGACAAAGATCACCGACAGGCAGAACACCACGTTCAGGACAAAGTTCCACAGACCCGCCAGACCCATATGCAGCGGAATGCCCACCGCCATTGCCTTGCCCATCAGCGAGTAGTCCTGAAACCGCACGTCGGCCAGGATCTTGCCGGTGTACTGGTCGACATGGACGGTGCGGTCTTCGGTGGCGTCGGCCGAATCGCCGCTCATGCTGTCGCGGTTCAGGGTCCAGACGCCCGTGTCGCCGTTGGGATAGGCGACGCGGAACCGGTTCTGCGTGCCCAGGGACTCACCCAGCGCAACCATCGCATCAATATTGACCGCAACGCCCGCAGGTACGCCGGCAACGCCTGCCTCCGAACCCGAAGCCGGCATCGGTGTCTGTTCCAGTGCCCAGGGCACGTCGTTCTGGCTGCCGTGGTTCATGCTGGCATGCAAATCGTCCGACAGTGGGACATTATCCCATTTCTCGGCCGGAAAGCTGCTCCAGGCCTGCACGAACTTGCCGCCCCAGATCCCGGTCCAAGACATGCCCGAAATCAGGAACCCGACCAGCAGAAGCGACATCCAGAACCCGGTGACCGCGTGCAGCGATTTCCACAGGGCCCGGCCCCGCGCCCGCAGGTCGGGCACCAGGGCCGCCACGACGTTGCCGCGCGGCCACCACATGTAAAGGCCGGTGAACACCAGCAGCAGCGCCATCCCGGCCGCGATTTCCAGAATCCGGTCGCCGGTATCGCCCATCAGCAGGGTGGAGTGGATGTTGTCGGCCAGATCGTACCACCCCGCGCGACGGTCCCAGACCTGGATCACCTCGCCGGAATACTGGTCGATCGCCACCATGCGCTGGCCGGTTTCGGCCTTGACGCGGAACACGGTTGCCAGATCCGGCGCCTTGGGGCCGATCCATTCGACCACGCGGCCCGGAACGCGGGCCTGCACCAGATCGGCCAGTTCGGATGCGGGCATCGCCTGGCCCGTGATCTCGACCGCGATCTTTTCTCCGTCGCGGCCATCGGCTTGGGTAATGAACATCATCATCAGGCCGGTCACAGCCAGGATGATCAGGAAGGGGACAACAAAAAGTCCCGCATAGAAGTGCCACCGCCAGGCGGCCCTATAGAATTTTTGCGCATGCTCGCGCCGGGCCGCCTGCGCGCCCCCGGTTTGGCTGTCTTGTGCCATTTCAGTCTCCAGAAATTCGGAACGTCCCCGGCCAGCGGCCGAGGTTTCAGGTCTTGTTCGCGGATTCAGGAGAGGTGGGGCGGACCCCGCGCGTCATACCGGGCGTGGAACCCGGCGCTGCGATGAGTGAAATCCACATGCGCCCAACGCGCGGCAATCGGCCAGTCGGCGGGCAGTACCGTTCCCACTTCGGCCAATTGGCCTGCCAGAACAATCCCGCCATAGGGGCAGGCGCTGCGTTCGTCGGTTTCGTTGTGGTCCGGGGCGTCCTCGCCCGGGTCGATCCAGCGCTCGACCGGTCCGTCGCCGGTGCAGATCACCATCAGGATCGCCCCGTCCGAGCTGCGCGTGGGCATCCAGCCCATCGGGATTGCACCGGATACCATCACGGCAACCAGCGTCAGCACCGATATGACGCGGATCAGCAGCATCATTCCAGGTTGGCGATGATCGAACGCAGCGTCGGGATGCCGTCGCCCTTCTCGGACGAGGTCAGCACGATCTCGGGATAGGCGGCGGGGTGTTTGGACAGGGCGCCGCGCACCTGTTCCAGAACCTTTTCCCGGTCCTTGGCCTTGACCTTGTCGGCCTTGGTCATCACGCATTGAAAGGTCACGGCGCTGGTGTCCAGCAGCTTCATGATCTCGTCATCCACGGGTTTCACGCCGTGGCGGGAATCGATCAGCACGAAGGCCCGGCGCAGGGTCTGCCGCCCGCTCAGATACTGTTTCAGAAGGCGTTGCCATTTCTCGACCACCTTGACCGGCGCATTGGCATAGCCATAGCCGGGCAGGTCAACCAGATACAGGTCGGGGCCCTGGGTGAAGAAGTTGATCTCTTGCGTGCGGCCCGGCGTGTTCGAGGCGCGGGCCAACCCCTTGGTGCCGGTCAGAGCGTTGATCAGGCTGGATTTACCCACGTTCGACCGGCCGGCGAAACAGACCTCAAGCCGGTCGGGGGCGGGCAGGCCGTTCATCGCCACCACGCCCTTGACGAACTCGGACGGTCCGGCAAACAGCTTGCGGCCGGCCTCTTTTGCCTGCTCGTCGGGATCGGCCGCCAGGGGAAATGGCAGAGCTGTCATAGAACCTGCACCTTGTCTCCGGGGCGGATCGTGCCTTGGCGAATGACTTCGGCGTATACTCCGAAATCCTGATGGTCCCAGCTGCGCAGAGCGCCTAGCGTATCCGCGTCCCGCACTCCGGTGTCGGGGTTCGCAGTCGTTGCCATGCAGCGCGTAATCCGTTCGCGCACGTGAAATACGGCCTCGCCGATCTGCACATCCTTATCCAGCCAATCGAATTCTTCCCAAAGAGGAAGGCCATCGAACCAGATGTTGCCACGCCAGCGGCAAATCGACAGTTCGCGGCCCAGACGCTGCTCGACCGCCCGGTGCGAGGCTATGTTGCACAGGCTGACCGAGGGATAGTCACTGTCGGTCATACCACGGCCGGGAACCCGGACGATCCGTGCAGATGCGGCGCGGTCGGTGGGCATCAGCGGGCGGACCCACTCCAGAAACAGGTCTTGTTCTGTGTCCGGGCGAAAGATCAGTTCGGGCCGATCCGGGTGGCTGAGGGTCACGCGATCCCCGTCCAGAACGGCCGATATCGCCATCAGCTGGGGCGCCTTCGAGCCGCGGCTGAAATTGGCGCAGGGCGCCCACTCGGATCCGTCGGCCTTGGACATCTCATGCGCCACCGCCCAAACGCGATCCCCGGGCATGGTCTGCCCGGGGATAACGGTGACTTCCTGCAGGGATTCTCTGCCATGGCTTTTGATCGGATGGCGCCAGATCTGCGTGACTTGCCCGGTCATTTCTTGTCCGTCTTGGGGGTTTTCTTGAACCCCGACTTGATGTTGCCAAACACATCCGGCGTATAGCCCTGGCTGCGCATGATCAGGTATTGCTGGGTGAACGTGATGGTGTTGTTTGCGATCCAGTAAACGACCAGCCCGCTGGCAAAGCTGCCCAGCATGAACATGAATACCCATGGCATCCAGGCAAAGATCATGGCCTGGGTCGCGTCGGTGGGCGCCGGGTTCAGCTTTTGCTGCAGCCACATCGAGATCCCCAGCAGCAGCGGTAGGATGCCGATGAAAATCGTCGCCATCAGCGTGCCCGGCTCAGGTCCGGCCCACGGCAGCCAGCCGAAGAAGTTGATGATCGAGGTCGGATCCGGCGCACTCAGGTCCCGGAAAGGACCGAACCAGGGGGCTTGCCGAAGTTCGATGGTGACGAAGATCACCTTGTAGAGAGAAAAGAAGATCGGGATCTGCAGCAGGATCGGTAGACAGCCGGCGGCCGGGTTGACCTTTTCCTTTTTGTACAGCTCCATCATGCCCTGCTGCATCTTCTGACGGTCGTCGCCGGCAGCTTCTTTCAGGGCTTCCATCTGTGGCTGCAATTCCTTCATCTTCGCCATCGAGACGTAGGATTTGAACGCCAGCGGGAACAGGATTGCCTTGATGATCAGGGTCAGCCCGATGATCGACCAACCCATGTTGCCGATCAGGGCGTTGATGTTGTGCAGCAGCCAAAAAATCGGCTTGGTCAGGAAGAAGAACCAACCCCAGTCAATGCTGTCGATAAACTTCTGAACGCCCTGGGCCTGATATTCGCGGATGGTCTCCCATTCCTTGGCCCCGGCAAACAGTCGGGTGGTAACCTCGGCGGATTCGCCGGGGGCAACTGTCATCGTCGGCAACACCGTTTCGGCCTGGTAGATCTTCCGACGCGCGTCATATTTCGCGGCCGCCTTGAAAGCCGACCCCGGATCGGGGATCAGCGTGGTCATCCAATAATGGTCGGTAAAGCCGATCCAGCCGTTTTCCTTGACCTGATAGACCTCGGCCTGTGCCCGTTCGTTGGGGTCGATGTCGAAATCGCGGACATCGCCATAGTCGACCTCGGACAGGGTCCCGTCGGCCATGCCGATCACACCTTCATGCAGGATGAAGAAGTTCTTCAACCCCGGCAGATCGCCATCCTCGCCGATGCCGTGGCGGGCCAGAATGCCGTATGGGGCCATTCCGACCTCGGCTCCGGTGCCGTTTTCGACGGATTGGGTCACGGTGAACATGTAATCCGCATCCACACCGATCGTGCGGCGGAATGTCAGGCCCGCGCCATTTTCCCATTTCAGGGTTACTGGGCTGTCTACCGACAGGGTCTGGCCCTGTTCCAGTGTCCAGATGGTATTCGGGCCCGGCACGTCCGAACCAGCCAAACCGGCACCGGGTGCCCACCCGTAGAGGGCGTAATAGGCCGAATTGGACCCAACGGGCGACAGCAGTTCGACGATCGGCGCGCCTTCGTCGATCGAGACCTTGTAGTCTTTCAGATACAGTTCGTCGATCCGTCCACCCGAAAGCGACAGGCTGCCCGACAGACGCGGCGTGTCGATTTGGATCCGCGGCGCGGTGGCTTCCGGCAGGGTTTCCTCTGCGGTGGCGGTTGCCTCGCCGACAGTCGTGCTTCCGGCGCTGGGCGTCTGAATCTCTTCTCCCTCCGAGGCGCTGATTTCAGCCTGCTCAGGCGTTGTGGTCGGTTCCGGTGGGGGGAACAGCACAAACCAGACCAGGATCACAAGGAAACTAAGCGCGGTTGCAAGGATGAGATTCTTGTTCTGATCGTCCATCTGGGACAGCCACCTTGAGCAGTGAAAGACACCGCAGGGTTCAACAGAGTGCAGCCCAAAAGGTCAAGCGGAATCGCCCCGGAAATCGTGAGTGTAGGGCAATCCAGCCCCCGAAATCAGGATTTCCGGCCCATTTCGCGGCCAATCCGCGGTGCGCCTCCCAGTTTCGCGCGGCGGTCCTTGATCCAGTCGAGCGTATGCTCGACCGGCATCGGCTTGCCGATCCCAAACCCCTGGACATGGTGACACCCCAATTGCGCCATCAGCGCGTGCTCGCCGGGGGTTTCCACCCCCTCGGCCAGGGTTTCAAGGTTCAACCTCTCGGCCATCATCAGAATGGCGCTGACCATTTGCTGCTGGGACGGATCCCGGTCCGCACTGGACACGAAAGACCGGTCGATCTTGATGCGGGAGACATCAAAGCGTTTGATCGACGAAAATGATGCGTGACCAGTGCCGAAATCGTCCAGATCGATGCAACAGCCGAGCTTGGACAACTGGGTCACGTTGCGGGTGATGACATCATCGGGGCGGCGCGAAAAAACGGTTTCAAGGATTTCCACGGCCAGCCGGTCCGGCGAAAGGTCGAACTGGTCCAACTCCCATCGCACCCGGTCAACAAGTGAGGGGTCCCGCAATTCGTCCGACGAAAAGTTGATGCAGATCCGAGGAATGACGGCACCAGCGCAGTCCCAGTCACGCATCGCGCGAAAGGCTTGGTGGCGGATCGTCTGGCCCAGCTTGGGCATCAGCTTGGCCTGTTCGGCAAAAGGCAGAAACACCTGCGGCCCCACAACTCCCTTGGAAGGGTGCACCCACCGAGCAAGGGCCTCAAACCCGGTGATGTCGCCAGTGTCCGTTGAAACCTGTGGCTGAAACCATGGGCGGATCTGACCGGTTTCCAGAGCGGTCTCCAACTCCTTGCGGAAATTGATATGGGCGACTGATCTGCGTCGCGTGGCCTCGGAGTAGGCGCGGATCGTGGAAGGCCCGTTCCGCTGTGCTTCGGCCAGCGCGGCCCGAGCGGCCTCGATCCAGCTGTCCGGCGCTTCATCGGCAACGGCAGAGTGCAGGCAAAATCCAGCAGAGCAGGACAGATAGAGGCTGGCATTGTCCAAAGGGATCGGTTCCTCCACCGTGCTTTGTATGCGTCCCGAGGTTTGGATGCAGCTCTCCAGGTCCAGATGCCGTGAGGGGCGCAACCCGATCAGGAAGGTGTTTCTAGATAGGCGTGTTGCAATATCCTCGCTTCGGATCACCGCCAGAATGCGGTCGCAGAAGCGCCCTGCCACATAGTCGGCTGCCGCAGTGCCGTGCAGCTCTTCGACATCGTCGAAATCATCCAGTGACACAACGATGCAGGCTGAATCCTCTCCGGTTGCCCGCGATGTGCTGTGCAGGTACTCCATCTCGGCGTAGAAAGCATCGCGTGGCAACAGCCCCCTGGGCCGCATGTGCGTCGCCGAACCAAGACCTGCACCCGGTTGAAGCCGTTGGGCAGCCGAAAGCAACAAGGGCAGCCCCAGGGCGACAACGACCAATGCCGTGTCGCCGCCCAGCCAGAAAGCAGCCAGGCACAATGCAG
>NZ_JBXWSK010000047.1:0-25593 GCF_059613385.1 Ruegeria sp. BHSA162 | reverse complement strand
CATGTCCTGAACCGCCGGGGCCACGCCGCGCGCATAGGCGGGCAGGTAATGCGGAATCGGGCAGACCTCGCCCCAGCCGGTCAGATCGTCATCGGTGTCCAGCGCCAGAACCACCGTTTCAACCGTGTCGCAGGCCTTGCCGTCAGCCATGTAATAGGCCTGATGGCTGGTCAGCGGCACATGCCAGAGCGAAATGCGGGTGATGCGGGTCATTGGTACACGGCCTTTGGTTCCCCCAGTGCATCTTCATCCGGGGCTACGCCGAGGCCGGGGGCCTGGGGCAGTTCAAGGTGGCCCTGACGGTTGCGCGGGCCGCGCCCGCCCGCGAGGTCCAGCGTCAGCATGTCCTGACAGGCCCAGACGCCCAAGCGGTTGTGGTCGGGGATGGTGGCGGCCAGATGCAGCGCCTCGGTATCGGCCAGAACCGAGCCGCCGGTGGCCATCACATACATGTCGATGCTATGCGCCAGCGCGATGTCCCGCATCCGCGAAGCCTTGGTCAGGCCGCCGACACGGTTGAGCTTGATCCCAAAGACCTCGGCCAGCCCGTCGCGGGCAATGCGTGTGGCGTCCTGCAGGGTGACCAGGCTTTCATCCACGCTGACCGGGGCGGAATGCAAGGCCCGGATGGCGGCAATGTCGTCCAGCGTCTCGCCGGGTTGTTCGAACATCACGCCCAGATCCTCGGTGGCCTTCATCACCCGCAGCGCCTGCTGCCGCGTCCAGGCGCGATTGACGTCATAGAGGATGCGCTCACCCGCCGGGCGGTGCGCCTCGACATCGCGGATGCGTTCTATGTCGCGATCCACGTCGCCGCCCACTTTGACCGAATGCACCCAATAGCCGCGGCCGCGATAGCGATCCATCACCGCGCGGGTTTCCTCGACGGTCTTGGCCCCGACCGAGGAGGCGACCGGCGCGGGGCTGCGCGACCCGCCGCCCATCAGATCGGCAATCGGCAACCCCGCCGCCTGTCCGGCAATGTCCCAGCAGGCCATGTCGATCGGCGATTTGGCGTAAAGGTGCCCGGGCAGCGCGTGGTCCATCGCCCGCTCGACCTCCAGAACCCGGCGCGGGTCCAGCCCCAGTACGAAGGGCGCCATGGTCTCGATCCCCGCCCGGATGCCCGGCCCGTGCGCGGGCACATAGGTGTGGCCCCATGGCGTGCCCTCGCCCCAGCCGGTCAGCCCGGCATCGGTTTCGATCTTGACGAAAGTGGCATCCAGCACCTCGAATTTCAGACGTCCGCCGGACAGCCAATAGGGGTGTTCAAGCGGCAGATCGACTTGAAAGACCGAGATGCGGGTGATCTTCATGCGGCGTCCATCCTGGGCAGGTCATTCAACCCCTCGCCCCGCCAAAGTACGAATGTCAGGATCGGCTGATCCCCCGTGGACATGGCGTGGCTTTGCCAACTGGCATGCAACCGCGTGCCCTCAGCGCCAACAAAGGCCCGATCCCCGTCAACCTTGAAGACCGCACCGCCCGCCAGCGTCAGGTAAAGCTCCTCGGCCTGATGGCTGTGCCAGTCATAGTCCAGCCCGGCACCCCAATAGGCGACATAGCCCCGCAGCTGGGTCGAATGGAAATGACCGGTTGGCCCGAACAGCTCGAAATACCCGTACCGATTGCGGAAATCGGCACCGACCTCTGCCTCGGTATAGGTTCGTTTCCAGTGGGCAAGATGCGCCGCCGACCGGATCGCCTGAACCAAGCCCGTTGTCCGGGGTGATCCGGGTTGATCCAGCGCCTGCACCAGCGGCGTGGCGGGAATCGCCCGCGGTTGCAAACCGGTCGCGGTCAGGTCGGTGGGCCAGGTGCCGAATTCGGACAGCGCCGGCAGGGTCTGATGCAGGTGCCGCGCGGCTTCGAGAACGTTTTCCAGAGTCATGGGATCACCACGATGTTGCCGGTATGTTGCTTGTCGATGAAGGCCTGCTGGGCCTCTCGCAGCTCAGTCAACGGGTAAGTGGCGGCCAAAGCTGGCTTGATTTGCCCATTTTCTATGTATTTCACGACATCAAAGAAGTTCTGCGGCGTGTTCACGGTCGACCCGGTGAAGGTCAGATCGCGCAGATAGAAGGTGCGCAGGTCGAATTGCACGATCGGACCGGCAATTGCGCCCGAACAGGTATAGCGCCCGCCACGCTCCAGCATGTCGATCAGTTTGGGCCACATCTCTCCGCCCACGACGTCGGCGACGACGGTGATCCGTTCGCCTTTCAACTCGGCCCGCAGGTTCCTGGGGTTGCGCGGGAGAATGCGATCCGGGCCCAG
Organism: Ruegeria sp. BHSA162; assembly: GCF_059613385.1. Taxonomy (NCBI): domain Bacteria; kingdom Pseudomonadati; phylum Pseudomonadota; class Alphaproteobacteria; order Rhodobacterales; family Roseobacteraceae; genus Ruegeria; species Ruegeria sp. BHSA162. The sequence goes on along the minus strand of NZ_JBXWSK010000047.1, from coordinate 23,316 downwards.
TTTGGCAACCTCCGGGTGCTTGGCCGCGCTGGCCATGGCGATCACACGAGCGCCGCGCAGCTTGGACAGCTGGATCAGCGCCCCGCCCACACCGCCCGAGGCGCCGGGAATCAGAACCGTGTCGCCCTCGCCGACCTGCGCCCTATCCAACATGCCCTCGGCCGTGACATAGGAACAGCTGAAGGTCGCTAGTTCGGCATCGCTCAGGTCGGAGTCGATCGCCGCCACGCCGCGAATGTCGGCCTTGGTGTATTCGGCAAAGCCGCCGTCACATTCCGAGCCGAAATATCCGGCCTTGTCGCGGTTCATCGGATCGGACCAGTCGCGCAGCCAGCCCGCCACGATCACCCGCCGGCCGATGATCGCAGGATCGGCCCCCTCGCCCACGGCCACGACCGTGCCGACCGCGTCCGCGCCCTGAATGCGCGGGAAGGTCAGGGGCGCACCGCCCCAAGTGCTGTCGTCGTCATCCACCTCGGAATAGGCGCCGCCGGTGGTTGCCTCGTCCACCGCCTTGGAATACCAACCGGTGCGGGTGTTCACATCCGTGTTGTTCAGCCCGCAGGCGCCCACCTTGATCAACACCTCCATCGGGCCGGGTGTGGGGGTGGGCCAGTCCTCGTGCCATTCGTATTTGTCCAGATCGCCATGCCCGGTCAGGACCATGGCTTTCATGGTTTTCGGGATCATACCGCAGCCTCCATCGCGGTATCGGTGCGGGGCTGAACGCTGTGCGGGTCGTAGGCAGGCGCGCCCAAGATCCGCCCGGGACGCGGCGCGCCCGCGATCACCACCTGCACCTCTGTTCCCGGTACATTGGCCTGCGGTTTGACATAGGCAAAGGCAAGGATCTTGCCGACCGTATGCCCGTAGGCCACCGAGGCGGTGGAGCCCACGACCTTGCCGTCCAGCAGGACCGCCTCGCCGCCATGCCCATCGTTCTGGCCATCTGGTTCGATCTCCAGATAGGCGCAGACCCAGCGCAGATCGGGGTTCAGGGTCCGGTCCTTGCCCAGGTATTCCTTGTCGGTGCGGGCAAAGCGCAGCACGTCGGCCTCGGCCAGGGTGACCTCGTTGGTCAACTCGCCTGCGCCCTTGAAGGCCTTCTCCATCCGCAGCGCGTTCATCGCGAACGACCCGTAATCGGCGATGCCGTGCGGTGCGCCTGCGGCCCAGAGCGTATCGTAGACGGCCAAGGCGCAGTCACGCGGCATGTGCAGTTCCCATCCCAATTCACCGGCATAGGACATGCGGAAAGCCCAGAGTCGGTGACCCGCCACGTCTATTTCCTGCGCAGTCAGCCATTTGAAACCGGCATTGCTCAGGTCGGCATCCGTGCAGGCGGCCAAAACCTCGCGCGCCCGGGGGCCATTGAGGCTGAGCGCGGCCCAGTCGTCGGATCGCAGGATGATTTCGACGTTTTCTTCGTCGCGATGCTGGGTCAGGTGGTCCAGCAGGCGCTGCTCGAAGAAGGCGGCACAGACGAGGTAGTACCGGTCCTCGGCCAGTTTCACGACCGTGGTCTCCAGCTCGATCCGACCACGGCGGTTCAGCATGTGGGTCAGCGCGATGCCGCCCACCTTTTGCGGCAGGCGGTTGGCGACCAGCCGGTCCAGCAGGGCCCGAGCGTCCGGGCCGCTGATTTCGACCTTGGTGAAGGCCGAGATATCCACGATGCCGACCGCCTCGCGCACGGCTCTGCATTCGGCGGCAACCATGTCATGCACCACATTGCGGCGGAAGGAATAATGGTCGCGCTGTTCAACGCCGTCCTTTGCGAACCAGCGGGGGCGCTCGTGGCCATAGACCTCTTCGAACACAGCCCCCTTGGCTTTCAGCCGGTCATACAGCGGGGACGGCTTGATCGGCCGCCCGGCAAGACGGTTGAAATGCGGAAACGGAATTTCGTGGCGCAGCTTGTAATCCTCATGCGCCTTGGTGACCTGCCAGTCTTTGGTGGCATAGGCCCCGAACCGGCGCGGATCATAGTCGCGCATCGAAATGTCGGCCGCCCCATGCACCATCCACCGCGCCAGTTCGCGCGTCAGGCCCGGGCCCCAGCCGATGCCGATCTGAGTGCCGCAGCAGCACCAATAGTTTCGCACCCCCGGCGCCGGGCCGATCAGCGGATTGCCGTCGGGCGGGTGCGAGATCGCCCCGTGAACCTCGCGCTGGATGCCCAGATCGGCGAAAATCGGCATCCGGTTCAGGCTTTCTTCCAGCCACGGCATGACCCGGTCGTAATCGGCGTCGAACAACCAGTTTTCATAATCCCACGGGCAATGGTCATGCCAGACCGAGTTCGAATTCTCCTTTTCGTAGATCCCGATCAGCCCGCGCTTCTGCTCCATGCGGATATAGCCCGAGACCTTGCGGTCATCGCGGATCACAGGCAACTCGTGATCGAGGTCCTGGAACTGTGGCACCGGTTCGGTCACGAAATAGTGGTGGGTCATCGAGGTCATCGGCAGTTGTAGGCCAGACCATTCGCCCATCTGCCGCGCATAGGTGCCGCCCGCATTCACCACGTGTTCGCAGCGGATCGTGCCCCGTTCGGTCTCGACCACCCATTCGCCATTGGCCGCCTGGGTGATGTTGGTGGCCCGGCAGCGGCGGATGATCCGCGCGCCCAACGCGCGCGCGCCCGCCGCCATGGCCATGGTCACGTTCGTCGGGTCCACATGCCCGTCATCCGGCGTGTGCAGCGCGCCCAGAACTCCGTCGAGGTTGTAGAACGGGTGCAGTTCGACCACGCGGTCGGGGCCGACCAGTTCGATGTTGAAGCCCAGCGACCGGCCCACCGACAGGGTGTGGCGCAGCCAGTCCATCTCGTCTTCGGTATAGGCCAGCCGGAACGAGCCGCATCCATGCCATGTCACCGCCTGCCCGGTCTCGGCCTCGAGCGCACCGGAATAGAGCCCGATGTTGTAGTCCACGCACTTGCCCAGACCAAAGGAACTGGTCGAATGGGTGATCTGCCCGGCCGCATGCCAGGTGCTGCCGCTGGTCAGCTCGGCCTTTTCCAGCAGAACGACATCCGTCCAGCCCTCGTGCGCCAGGTGGTAGGCCAGACCGACGCCCATGACACCTCCGCCCACGATCACCACGCGGGCCTGTGACGGCAGTTCCTTCCCGGACATGATTTTTCCTCTCACCGAGTCGCATTTCTTCTCGACAAGCTAAAGCCACATTTGTACCATCGTCAATCATGAATGACACAAATGTATCAAACACCGTTCTTGACCGGCTGACCCGTGAATGGGACGCCCTGACGCCCGAGGCGCAGAAGGCCGCCCGCTATGTGTTGGAGAACCCCGCGGATGTTGGCGTTTCGACCGTGCGCGAAATCGCCGAGGCCGCGAACGTGAAACCCAACACCTTCGTCCGCATGGCGCGGCAGGTGGGGTTTGAGGGGTACGAGGATTTTCGCGCGCCGTTCCGCGACGCCATCCGCCGAGGCACCGTGTCGTTTCCCGACCGCGCCCGCTGGTTGCAGGAGATCGGCAAATCTGGCGAGCTGGGCGGCCTCTATGCCGACATGGTCGGGGCCGCTATCCGAAACATCGAAGAAACCTTCGCCGGGATCGACGCCACCCGGTTGCAGGCCGCGGCCGAGGCGATCTGGACATCGCGGCAGGTGTTTACGCTGGGCGTCGGCGTCAACAACGCGAACGCGCGCAACTTTACCTATCTGGCCTCGACCGGGATGAAGCAGTTCCACGCCATCCCCCGGCCCGGCTCGACCCCGGTGGACGATCTGGCCTGGGCCGATGAACAGGACGTGCTGATCGCGATGACCTGCCACCCCTACCGGACCGAGGTGATCGAGGCGGTGAAGCTGGCCCGCGAACAGGGCATGACCGTGGTCGGCATCTCCGACAGCCCCGCCAGCCCAGTCATCCTGAACGCGCAACACGGGTTTGTCGTCGCCGCCGACACGCCCCAGTTCTTTCCGTCATCGGTTTCGACCATCGCGCTGCTTGAGACGCTTCTGTCTTTCGTGGTCGCCCTGTCCAGCGATGAAATCGTCGAGCGTGTGGAGCGGTTTCACCGCCGCAGGCACCAACTTGGCCTCTATGCGGAGGAACCAGAATGACCGCACCGCTGACCCGATCGCTGGAGGCCCGCTATTACACCGACCCGGCAATATTCGAGCAGGAGAAGCAGGGACTTCTGGCCCGCACCTGGCAATTTGCCGGCCATGTGGCGCAGGTGCGCGAGCCGGGCGACTACTTCGCCTTTGAAATCGCAGGCCAGAACCTGTTCTGCATCCGCGGGCGCGATGGCGAAATCCGCACCTTCTACAATGTCTGCCAGCACCGCGCGCATGAGATGGTGACCGGGGCCGGCAACACCCGCGTCGTCGTCTGCCCCTATCACGCATGGACCTATGAACTGACCGGGCACCTGCGCGCCGGGCCCAACATCAAATCGGTTCCGGGCTTCGACCGCAGCGCGATCTGCCTGACCCCGGTGCGGACCGAGCTGTTCAACGGCTTCATTTTCGTCAACCTCGACGATGACGCCGCCCCGATGGACGACTGGTACCCCGGCGTGCGCGCGGAAATCCGCGCCTTTGTCCCGCAGATCGACGATCTTGAGCCGCTGGAATGGGTCGAGATTCCCGAAAACTGCAACTGGAAGGTTAGTATCGAGAACTACTCGGAATGCTATCACTGCCCGACCAATCACCCGACCTTTGCCACCGGCGTGGTCAAACCCGAGACCTATGACATTCAACCCGATGCAGGCGGCGGATACGTTCTGCGCCATACGACCGAGTGTCAGAGCCTCGACAAGATGACCTATCCCATCGACCTGTCTGTGCCCCATGCGGGTGACTATCAGTCGTGGTTTCTGTGGCCGATGTTCTCGTTCCAGTGCTATCCCGGCAATGTGCTGAACACCTATCACTGGCGCGCGCAGGATGCCGATCACTGCACCGTCTGGCGCGGCTGGTACACCGAGGGCGGATCCGAAAGCGCGGTGATCCGCCAACTGGCGGTGCAGGACCGGGAAACCACGGTCGAAGAGGACATCCGGCTGGTTGAAAGCGTGCATCGCGGCCTGAAATCGCGCGGCTATCGCCCCGGCCCGCTGGTGTTGGACCCGGCTTGCGGCGTAATGTCGGAACATTCGATCGCCCGCTTGCAGCAATGGATGCGCGAGGCGGTGGATACAGATGCAAGCGGAGTGGACGATGGCCGACATCTTTGACGAAGACCTGTTTCTGAAGGGACTGGCGCAGCGCAAGGCGACGCTGGGCGACGAATACGTGGAAAAGAACCTGGCCGCGGCGGATGATTTCACCCGCCCATTTCAGGAGGCCATGACAGCCTGGTGCTGGGGCTTCGGTTGGGGGGACGAGGTGATCGACCCCAAGACCCGCTCGATGATGAACCTGTCGATGATCGGCGCCCTGGGCAAGATGCACGAGTGGGAGATCCACTGTCGCGGAGCCCTGAACAACGGCGTCAGCAAGGAGGAGATTCGGGCGATCATCCATGTCGTCGGCATCTATTGCGGCGTCCCGCAGGCGCTGGAGTGCTTTCGCGTGGCGCGCAAGGTTCTGACCGAAGCCGGTCAGCTTTAGTCGGTTCCTGCCCCGAAGATCGAGATCGCCCGCCCCCGTGCGGGTTTTCTCATGTCGGCACAAATACGTTACCGAATTTCGATTTGGTGCACGATTGCGTTACATTTTCCTTGCCGCGAATCGCTTCCGGGCGTATTACCCGACCAAGCGGTCACTTATTGACCCGGACGCAAGACACGAGGTTCCGACGCATGGACGCTTTCATCTGCGACGCACAGCGCACCCCGATCGGACGCTATGGCGGGGCCCTGTCCCAGGTTCGCACCGACGATCTGGCCGCGATCCCGCTGGCTGCGCTGAAAGAGCGGAACCCGCAGGTGGACTGGGCCAGCCTGGATGACGTGATCCTGGGCGATGCCAACCAGGCCGGCGAAAGCAACCGGAACGTGGCGCGCATGGCCGCCCTGCTGGCCGGTTTCCCGGTTCAGGTGCCCGGCACCACGATCAACCGCCTGTGCGCCAGCGGCATGGATGCGGTCGGCATGGCCGCGCGGGCCATCAAGGCGGGCGATTATGACATGGCGATCGCCGGTGGCGTCGAAAGCATGTCGCGCGCGCCCTTCGTGATGCCCAAGGCCACCAGCGCCTTTTCCCGCGCCAACGCTGTCTATGACACCACGATCGGCTGGCGTTTCGTGAACCCGAAGATGCAGCAGATGTACGGCACGGATTCAATGCCGCAGACCGCCGACAACGTGGCCGAGGACTATGACATCAGCCGCGCTGATCAGGATGCCTTTGCCGCGCGCAGCCAAGCCCGCTGGGCGGCGGCGCATCAGGCCGGCGTTTTTGCCGAGGAAATCACTCCCGTCACCATCCCCCAGCGCAAAGGCGACCCGCTGTTGGTGGACACCGACGAACATCCCCGCCCCGGCACCACGGCCGAAAAGCTGGCGGGCTTGAAGGGCGTCAACGGGCCGCACAAGACGGTGACGGCGGGCAATGCCTCGGGCGTCAATGACGGCGCAGCGGCCATTCTGCTGGCCAACGAGGCCGCCGCTCAGAAGAACGGCCTGACCCCGATGGCCCGTGTCGTGGGCATGGCGGTCGCGGGGGTCGAGCCTCGGGTCATGGGAATCGGCCCGGTCCCGGCCACCCGCAAAGTGCTGGCCCGCACGGGGCTGAGCATCGAGCAGATGGATGTGATAGAATTGAACGAGGCCTTCGCCGCCCAGGGTCTGGCCACCCTGCGTGAACTTGGCGTGGCCGATGACGCCCCCCATGTGAATCCCAATGGCGGCGCCATCGCCATCGGCCATCCGCTGGGCATGTCCGGCGCACGGCTGGTCATGACGGCGGCCTATCAGCTGCGCCGCACCGGCGGGCGCTATGCCTTGTGCACCATGTGCGTGGGCGTAGGCCAGGGCGCCGCGCTAATTCTCGAACGCGTGTAAGGGAGGAGACCCGACATGTACGCTCAGATGATCAAGACGGCAGGAACAGGCGTCAAATCCCGCGAGGAAATGACCGAGCAGGAACGCGCCTTTCAGGACAAGATCGACGCCGACATCAAGATCGAGCCCAAGGACTGGATGCCCGACGACTATCGCGCAACGCTGATCCGCCAGATCGGCCAGCACGCCCATTCCGAGATCGTCGGCCAGCTGCCCGAAGGCAACTGGATCACCCGCGCGCCCACGCTGGAACGCAAGGCGATCCTTCTGGCCAAGGTACAAGACGAGGCCGGGCACGGTCTGTACCTGTACTGCGCCGCCGAAACCCTGGGTGTCAGCCGCGACGAACTGACCGAGATGCTGCTGGACGGGCGGATGAAATACAGCTCGATCTTCAACTATCCCACGCTGAACTGGGCCGATATCGGCGCGGTGGGCTGGCTGGTCGATGGCGCGGCGATCATGAACCAGGTGCCGCTGCAGCGCACCTCGTACGGGCCGTATTCGCGGGCGATGATCCGCATCTGCAAGGAAGAAAGCTTTCACCAGCGCCAGGGCTATGACGCGATCCGCAAGATGGCCGAGGGCACGCCCGAACAGCGCAAAATGGCGCAGGACGCGCTGAACCGGTTCTGGTACCCGTCGCTGATGATGTTCGGCCCGTCCGACAAGGACTCGGTGCATTCGGCCCAGTCGATGGCGTGGAAGATCAAGATCAACACCAATGACGAGCTGCGCCAGAAATTCGTGGATCAGACTGTGCCGCAGGCCGAGTATCTCGGCCTGACCATCCCTGACCCGGACCTGAAGTGGAACGAAGAGCGCGGGCATTACGATTTCACTCAGCCCGACTGGTCGGAATTCTTTGACGTGATCAAGGGCAACGGCCCCTGCAACACCGACCGCCTGGCCGCCCGCAACAAGGCCAGGGACGACGGAAAATGGGTGCGTGACGGTCTGCTGGAACATGCCCGCAAGAAACGCGCCCGCAAGGTCGCAGCCGAATAACCTGCCCGATAGGAGGACACCTGATGAAAAACGAATGGCCCCTGTGGGAAATCTTCATTCGCGGCCAGCACGGCATGAGCCATCGCCATGTCGGCTCGCTGCACGCGCCCGACGCCGAAATGGCGATCAAGAACGCCCGCGACGTCTATACCCGCCGCAACGAGGGCGTCTCGATCTGGGTGGTCGAGGCCAACAACATCACCGCCAGTTCGCCCAGCGACAAGGGCCCGTTGTACGAGCCCAGCGAAAGCAAGGTCTATCGTCATCCGACCTTTTTCGACATCCCCGAAGAAGTGGGGGCGATGTGATGACCCGCGACGAGGCATTCCTGCAATTCCTGCTGCGGATGGGGGACAACACGCTGATCCTGGGCCATCGCGTCAGCGAATGGTGCGGCCACGCGCCGGTGCTGGAGGAGGACATCGCGCTGGCCAACACCGCGCTGGACCTGATCGGCCAGACGCAGATGTGGCTGGGCCTGGCCGGAGAGGTTCAGGGCGAAGGCAAGTCCGCCGACGATCTGGCCTTTCTGCGCGACGCCTGGGATTTTCGCAACGTGCTGCTGGTCGAGGTGCCCAACGGCGATTTCGGCCGCACCCTGATGCGCCAGTTCCTGTTTGATGCCTGGCACTCGATCATGCTGGGCCGGTTGCTGAAATCGTCCGACGACCGGGTCGCGGCTATTGCCGAGAAGGCCAGCAAAGAGGTCGCCTATCACCTTGAACGGTCCAGCGACACGGTGGTCGGACTGGGCGACGGGACCGAAGAAAGCCACAGGCGCATGCAGGAGGCGCTGGACTACCTCTGGCCCTATGTCGGTGAGATGTTCGCCAGCGACGACGTCGATGCGGAAATGGCAGCGTCCGGCATCGCCCCCGATCCCGCCGGTCTGCGCGACGAGTACGACGCGCTGGTTCAGCGCGTGCTGACCGAGGCCACCCTGACCATTCCCGACAGCCGCTTTGCCCACAAGGGCGGCCGCGACGGGCGCATGCATACCGAACATCTGGGCCATCTGCTGACCCAGATGCAATGGCTGCAGCGGGCCTATCCGGGCGCAACCTGGTAAAGCCCGATGAACCGCGCCACCGTAGAGCAGGTCTGGGAATGGCTCGACGCCGTGCCCGACCCCGAGATCCCCGTGATCTCGGTCGTCGATCTGGGCATCGTGCGCGATGTGACATGGGAAGGCGACACGCTGAAGGTTGCCGTGACGCCCACCTACTCGGGCTGCCCGGCGACCTCGGTCATCGCGATGGACATCGAAACCGCCCTGCGCGACCACGGCATCGACAAGATCAAGCTGGAAACCCGCATCTCTCCGGCCTGGACGACCGATTGGCTCAGCGACAAGGGCCGTGCGAAGCTGGAGGACTATGGCATCGCACCGCCCCAGCCCGCAGGCGGACCCGACCGCTGCCCGCATTGCGGCAGCACGGCAGTGGAAAAGGTCAGCCAGTTCGGCTCGACCCCGTGCAAGGCGCATTGGCGCTGCACCGATTGCCTGGAACCCTTCGACTATTTCAAGTGCATCTGAGGAGGACCGGATGGCACGTTTTCACGATCTGGAAGTCACCGACATCCACAAGACCATCCGCGACGCGGTCGTGGTCACGCTGAAACCGGTGAACGGCGCGGCCGAGGAATTCGACTTTGTCCAGGGCCAGTACCTGACCTTCCGCCGCGAATTTGACGGGGAAGAGCTGCGCCGCTCCTACTCGATCTGCGCGGGCAAGGATGACGGCGTTCTGCAGGTGGGCATCAAACGGGTCGAGGGCGGCGCCTTTTCAACCTGGGCCAACACCGAGCTGAAAGTGGGCGACAGGCTGCAGGCGATGCCGCCGATGGGGGCCTTCCACACACCGCTGGACCCGGCCGCGCATCGGCAGTACCTGGGCTTTGCCGGCGGGTCGGGCATCACGCCCGTGCTGTCGATCCTAAAGACCACGCTGGCACGCGAGCCGAATGCGCGTTTCACGCTGGTCTATGCCAACAAGGGCGTGAACACGATCATGTTCCGCGAAGAGCTGGAAGACCTGAAGAACCAGTACATGGGCCGCCTGAACGTGATCCATATCTTGGAAACCGACGCGCAGGAGATCGACCTGTTCACCGGGTTGGTGACCAAAGAGAAATGCGCCGAACTGTTCCAGCACTGGATCGACGTCGAAAACACCGACACCGCCTTCATCTGCGGCCCCGAGCCGATGATGCTGGGCATTGCCGAGGCGTTGCGCGAACACGGGCTGAATGACAGCCAGATCAAGTTCGAGCTGTTCGCCAGCGCCCAACCCGGCCGCGCCAAACGCAAGCATGGCGATGTGGCAACGGCTGCACAGGCCAACCAGACTCAGGCCCGCGTCACGCTGGACGGCGCCAGCCAGACCCTCACCATGCCCAAGGACCAGACCATTCTGGATGCGGCGCTGGAAAACGCGATGGACGCCCCCTATGCCTGCAAGGCCGGGGTCTGTTCGACCTGCCGCTGCAAGGTGATCGAAGGCGAGGTCGAAATGGTGGCCAACCACGCGCTCGAGGATTACGAGGTCGACAAGGGCTATGTGCTCAGCTGCCAGGCCTACCCGCTGACCGACAATGTCATCGTCGATTACGACCAGTAAAGGGAGAGGGACCATGGCCGAAGACATGAGCATCGAAAGCTACCTGGCCTCAGGCGGCGTTCTGACCAACCCGACCAACGTGCCACCCCGATACCGGGCCGAGCTGATGAAGCTGATGGCGACCTTCGTCGACAGCGAACTGGCCGGTGCGGCGGGGTTCGCCGACATCATCAACCAGGGCCCGGGCATCAAGGAACGTATCGCGGCGGCGAAGATCGTTCTGGAAAAGACCGACAATGCCGACCGCGTTCTGAAGATCATGGGCGAGTTCGGCGCGGATACAGACCGCTATGCCACGCATCACCCGTGGACCGCACGGCTGAACCGTTCCGCCGATATCGGGGCCACGCGCAGCGAACATGACATGCGCCTTGCGGTCTTCAACTATCCGATCGAAGGCTGGACCGATGCGGTGGTGATGAACCTGCTGATGAGCCGGGCCGTGGGCGTGCAACTGGCCGAGTTCGCGCTGGTGTCCTATCAGCCGCTGGCCGAGGCGTTCCGCGCTATCGCCCCGATCGAGGCGCATCACGGTGAATTGGCCCTGGAAGGCGCGGTCAAGCTGTTGGAACAGGGCGCGGCGCCGGCGATGCAGGAATCGGTCGATTACTGGTGGCCCCGGGTGGCCGCAGGTTTCGGAGCGGGCAACCCCGAGCGGATGGAAAAGCTGCGCCAGATGGGCCTGCGCCGGGCCTCGGGGGGCGAACTGAAAAACCGCTGGCTGGCCGAGGCAGCCGAAGTCGTCACGCGGCTGGGCCTGCGCACCCCATGATCACCGCCCGCTGGGGCGGCTGATCAAGCCGTATTTCAGGGCAAGCGATCGCAGGCCGCGACGCCGTGGCCGGGCCACCTTGCCCGTGCCCGCGTCACGCGTACCTGCTTTGCGGTTGAATTCATAGACGTCGATGATGCGCTCGGCGCAGCCGCAGGCCTCGCCCATCCCGACCTTGGCGAAATAGAATTTGTCGAACCGTTCCGGTTTTTGCATGGCGCCCTCCGACTGCAAGTAAACGCCGGGACACCCGCAAAAGCCAAATCACATTGCCGGCAGGGCCGGTGCTACAACGCCTTGACGCCCGACAGGGTCAGGTTGCTGACCAGCGCGGCATAGTCCCGGCGCGCCTGCGCATCGGCGCCGGAATTCCACATGTAGTACCAGTTCAGCATGCCGAAGACCGACATCGTGGCCGACCGCAGCTTGGCCCCGTCGCCCTGGAACACGTCGGGTGCGACCTCGGACAGGATCCCGCTGAGGAAATTCACCATGTCACGCTGATACCCGCGCAACAGGCGCTGCTGATCCTCGGGCAGAGCCGACATGCCGCTGGTCTGGACCCGGTGTTCGTCATCCACACCCTGATAGGCCAGCAGGATCTCGGCCACCACGCGGTGCAGCTTTTCGGGCGGGCTGAGGCCTTCCATCTCGAGCCCGCAGATCAGGTCGCGCAGTTCCCGCAGATAGGTCTCGAGAATGTCGAACAGGATCGCGTCTTTGCTGTCATAATAGTGATAGATGTTGGCCTTCGAGATCCCGCATTCGCGCGCAAGCTGGGTCATCGAGGCGCGGTCGAAGCCTTCGCGGGCAAAGACCCGCGCCGCCGATTTCAGGATCTGGGCGCGTTTCTGGTCGTGATCTTTTGCAATCGTACGGGCCAAACCTCACTCCTTGTCTCGGTTGTCGACGACGCGCTTGGCCTTGCCCTGGCTGCGCTCGACATCGCCGGGGTCCCCTACAACGATCTCGGTGGAAACGCCAACGATGTCCTTGATCCGCTTGGTCAGCATCCGCGCGGCGGCGGTCTTGCTGAGTTCATCGGCCGCGTCGGGCATCGCCTCGACATAGACGCGCATCGCGTCCATGCGGCCGGATTTGTACAGCTCGATCTGGTAATGCGCGGCGATGCCGCCGGTGGCCATGACCTGCTCCTCGATCTGGCTGGGGAAGACGTTGACCCCGCGCAGGATGATCATGTCGTCGCTGCGGCCGGTGATCTTCTCCATCCGCCGCATCGAGCGCGCGGTGCCCGGCAGCAGCCGCGTCAGGTCGCGGGTGCGGTAGCGGATCATCGGAAGGCCTTCCTTGGTCAGCGTGGTAAAGACCAGCTCGCCCATTTCGCCGTCGGGCAGAACCTCGCCGGTCTGCGGGTCGATGATCTCGGGGTAGAAGTGATCCTCCCAGATGGCCGGGCCGTCCTTGGTTTCCACGCATTCGTTGGCGACGCCCGGCCCCATGATCTCGGACAGGCCGTAGATGTCGACGGCATGCATGTCAAAGGCCTGCTCGACCTCTTTGCGCATCGCATCCGTCCAGGGCTCGGCCCCGAACACGCCCACCAACAGAGAGCTTTCGCGCGGGTCCATCCCGACCTTGTGATACTGTTCGAGGATGTTGAGCATGTAGGACGGCGTGACCATGATGCCGTCGGGTTTGAAATCGGTGATCAGGGCCACCTGCTTCTCGGTCTGACCGCCGGACATGGGAACGACCGTGGCACCGAGACGCTCGATTCCGTAATGCGCGCCCAGACCGCCGGTGAACAGGCCGTAACCATAGGCGTTGTGGATCATGTCGCCTTTGCGCAGACCGCTGGCGCGCAGGCTGCGGGCCACCAGATCGGCCCAGTTGTCGATATCGGCCTTGGTGTACCCCACCACGGTCGGTTTGCCCGTGGTGCCGGACGAGGCATGCAGGCGGATGATCTGCTCCCGCGGCACGGCAAACAGACCGAACGGGTAGTTGTCGCGCAGGTCGTTCTTGTAGGTGAAGGGAAACTTGGCCAGATCGGCCAGGGTTTTCAGATCGTCGGGATATACCCCGGCCTCGTCGAACCGCTGCTTGTACATCGGCACGTTGTCATAGGCGTGACGCAGCGACCATTTCAGGCGGTCCAACTGCAAGCTGCGGATTTCATCGATCGACGCGATCTCGATCGGGTCAAGATCCGCTTTGTTCGGGGTCAGATCCTTCATGATGTCCTCCTCACCTCAAGTTTCTGGAAACAGGGTGCCATTGATCGCGCGGGAAAAGCCCCGGAACTCGGCGATCTTTTGACCGTCCTGGTTGGTCACTGTCACGTCATAGATGCCGCTGCGGCCGGTCAGGCTCTGTTCGGTCGCGCGGGCGGTCAGCCGGTCGCCCAGCCGGCCCGGCGCGACATAGCTGATCACGTTGTGCTGGGCCACGGTCGACTGGTTGCGGCTGTTGCAGGCAAAGGCAAAGGCGCTGTCGGCCAGCATGAAGGTCACGCCGCCATGGCAGATCCCGTGCCCGTTGCAATGGTGCTGCTGCACGGTCAGCGCCAGCGTCGCGGTGCCCTCGTCGACCTCGACCAGTTCCATCCCCGCCCATTTCGAGGCATGGTCCTGCGCCCACATCGCGGCGGCGGCCTTTTCGGCGCGTTCTTTCGGCGTCATGCTCATTTGCCCCGAAACTCCGGGCTGCGCTTTTCCAGAAAGGCCGCGACGCCTTCGGCATAGTCGACGGATTCACCGCAGGTCTTCATGGCGTCGGCCTCGATCTCCAGATGATCGGTCAGGCTGTTGGTCGCGGCGGCCTGGATGGTCTGCTTGGTCAGACCCAGGCCCAGCGTGGGGCCGTTCGACAGGCGTTCGGCCAGCACGCGCGCCTCGGTCATCAGATCGGCATCGGGCAGGGCTTTCCAGATCAGGCCCCAGTCCGCGGCCATTTTCGCCGCCAAGGGCTCGCCGGTCAGCGCCAGCCCCTTGGCGCGCGCCTCGCCCAGCAGATGCGGCAGGTGCCAGCTGCCGCCGGTATCGGGGATCAGCCCGACCTTGGCGAAGGACTGGATAAATTTCGCGGACTCGGCGGCCAGCACGATATCGCAGGCCAGCGCAAGATTGGCACCCGCGCCCGCGGCCACGCCATTGACCGCGCAGATCACCGGAAAGTTCAGCGACCGGATCAACCGCACCAGAGGCGCATAGAAGGTGCGCACCGTGTGGCCCAGATCCGGCGGGCCGTCCATTTTCGACGGGTCGCGATCGGCCAGATCCTGCCCCGCGCAGAACCCGCGCCCGGCCCCGGTCAGCAGGATCGCCCGCGCGCCTTCATCGCGCGCGCCTTCGATGGCGCGCCGCAGAGCGTGGTGCATTTCCTCGGTGAAACTGTTCAGGCGATCAGGGCGGTTGAGAGTGATTTCCACATAATTTCCACGCCGCTGCGCAAGAATCGTATCGCTCATGGGCCGCTCGCTTTGCATTCGTTTCGATATTCTTCTTGCATTAACCGAACGGTTGGTCAATAAATTTCTCCGACGAAGCGCCGAATCCGGGCTTTCGGCCAGTTGATGGTTACAAAAAGGACCATTAACGCATTTGTGACTCATGTTTTGGAGGAGGAAACCAGTCATGAAACTCAACGGGATCAAAACGCTGTTGGCGACGGCTGCCTTGGCAGTGTCTGGCAGCGTGGCATTTGCGGCGGATTACACCCTGACGATTTCCAGCTGGGCGCCGCCCACCCACGGGATCAACGCCAAGATGTGGCCCAAATTTGTCGAGATGGTCGAAGAGGCCACCGACGGCAAGGTGACTGCCGAGTTGAAGCTGGGCATCGCCCCGCCCCCGGCCCAGATGGACCTGATCATGGATGGCGCGGCGGATGCGTCGATCATCTTCCACGGCTATCAGCCGGGCCGCTTCGTGACGACCAAGCTGATCGAACTGCCGGGCTATGAAGGCTCGGCCGAGGCCGCCTCGGTCGCCTATTGGCGCGCTTACGACAAATACCTGAAGGCCGCCGACGAACACCGCGGCGTCAAGGTCATTGCCCTGCACACCCACGGCCCCGCCCAGCTGCACACAAGCAGCCCGGTGACCTCGATGGACCAGATCTCGGGCCTCAAAGTGCGGATCCCCGGTGGCGTCGGTGGCGATGTGGGCACCGCACTGGGCGCGACCGGCATCCAGGTTCCGGCCCCCAAGGTCTATGAGACGTTGGCCTCGAAGGCCGCCGACGGTGTGGTCATGCCGTTCGAATCCCGCAAGGGCTTCAAGCTGACCGAAGTGGCCCCGAACGTCTATGAGATGCCGGGCGGCCTGTATCGCGGGTCGTTTGCCTTCATCATGAACGAGGACACCTTCGCCGACCTGCCCGAGGACATCCAGAAAGCGCTGGAAGAAAACGTGTTCGGCGAACCGCTGAGCCGCGAAATCGGCAAGATCTGGGACGAGATCGACGCCATCGGCCGTGAAGCGACCCAAAGCACCGAGGGCAATGCGATCCACGAAGCCGCTGCCGAGGACATGGAGAAGTTCTCGACGATCGCCGAGGACGTGCGCGCCAAGGTTATTGCCGAAGTCAACGAAGCCGGCGTCGATGCGCAAGCCGCCTATGACATGATCAAGTCGGAAATGTCCTCGAACTGATCCCTGATGCGGGGCGGCACTGGCCGCCCCCGCCCAGCCCCTTCCGGAGCCACCCGATGACCCCTCTCATCCAGCTTATACGGCGCGCCAGCGTCCTGCCGGTGATCGTCGCCTGCACGGCCCTGTTCATCCTGATGGTGATGACCTTCTGCGACGTGATCCTGCGGTCGGTCTTCAACGCGCCGATCGAGGCCGCCACTGAACTGACGCGCATCCTGATGGCGATTCTGGTGTTCTCGGTGCTGCCCATCATCTCGGTCACCAACGGGCATATCGCCGTGGACCTGACCGACGGTATCTTTCACCGCCTGCGCCTCAGCCGCCTGCGTGACGCGGTGATCTATATCCTCAGCGGCGCCATGCTATATTGGCCGGTCCAGCGGGTGTGGATTCTGGCCGAACGCGCCCGCGACTATGGTGATGTCACCGAATACCTCAGCATCCCGACATACCTCGTCGGCTGGTTCATCACTGCGTCGGTGGCGATCACCGCCGTGGTGATGATCATCACCGGACTGCTGCACCTGTTTGCCCCCAAGACCCTGACGGAATCCACTCAATGACCGCTGCCCTCATCGGATTTGCCCTTGTCCTGATCCTGGTGCTGATGCGCCTGCCCATCGTCTTTGCCATGGGGCTGGTCGGCACGTTGGGCTTTGCCTATGAACGCGGCGGCTCGATCTTTGACGAGCGCGGGCTGAAGGCCGCGATGTCGATGGTTGGCCGCCAGATCACCGATACCGCGCAGGATTACGGCCTGTCGGTCGTGCCGCTGTTCATCCTGATGGGCCTGTTCGTCAACAAGGGCGGCATGGCGCGCGAGCTTTATGCGGTTTCCAATGCCTTTCTGGGCCATATGCGCGGCGGCATCGCCATGGCGACAGTCGCGGCCTGCGGCGGGTTCTCGGCGATCTGCGGATCGTCGCTGGCCACCGCCGCGACCATGTCTAAAGTCGCGATGCCGCAAATGCGCCGTTATGGGTATTCCGACGAACTATCGACCGCCTCGATCGCGGCCGGCGGCACGCTGGGCATCCTGATCCCGCCCTCGGTCATCCTGGTCATCTACGGGCTGCTGACCGAAACCTCTATCGGCAAGCTGTTCATGGCCGGCATCATCCCCGGCATTCTGGGCATCCTGTTCTACCTGTTCGCCGTGCGCTGGACCGTCTGGCGCAACCCTCAGGCCGGCCCAGCCGGTGAACGCGCCAGCTGGGGCGAGCGTATCAGCGCGCTGGGGTCCGTTTGGGCTGTGCTGCTGCTGTTCTTCCTGGTGATCGGCGGGCTGTATGGCGTGTTCGATTTCGAACCCCTGAACCTGACCTTTTCGCCGACCGAGGCCGCAGGCATGGGCGCCGCCGGCGCTTTTCTGATCGCGCTGTTCCGCGGCGGGCTGACCGTGGGATCGACCTTCGAGGTGCTGAAGGAAACCTGCTTTACCGCCGCCGCGCTGTTCGCGGTGCTGATCGGCGCGCAGATCTTTTCGAATTTCATCAACCTGGCCGGCCTGCCCGAGGCGCTGATCGCCATGGTCACCGCCTATGACGTGGCACCCTTCGTCGTGATCCTGATGATCCTCGGCATCTACATCATCCTGGGCTGCGTGTTCGAATCCCTGTCGATGCTGCTGCTGACGGTTCCGATCTTTTTCCCGCTGGTGACCTCGCTGGGCTATGACCCGATCTGGTTCGGCATCGTCGTGGTGGTGGTGACCGAGATTTCGCTGATCACCCCGCCGGTGGGCCTGAACGTGTTCATCCTGAAAGGCGTGGTGGGCGATGTCTCGACCGGCACGATCTTTCGCGGCGTGACCCCGTTCTGGGTGGCCGACATCTTCCGCCTGGCGCTGATCGTTCTGGTTCCGATCGTGGTCCTGTACCTGCCGCAACAGATGGGCGCGCTGGGTCACTGAGCACATTTCGCCGCGCATTGCGGCCCCAATACAGGAGCATTTCATGTCTCTGAAACAGATTTCCAGTTTCGCCGCGGGCCAGTGGGTTGCGCCCGGCGCCGGAGCCCGCACCATCGCCTCGGCCATCACCGGCGCGCCCTTCGCCACCGCCGGCAATGACACGCTGGACGTGCAGGCGATGCTGGCCCATGCCCGCGACGTGGGCGGGCCTGCCCTGCGCCGGCTGACTTTCCATGAACGCGCCAAGATGCTCAAGGCGCTGGCGCAGGCGCTGTCGGAACGCAAACAGGCGCTCTATGACCTGAGTTTTGAAACCGGCGCCACGCAGAAGGATCACCTGATCGACATCGATGGCGGTATCGGCACCATGTTCGTCTTTGCCTCGAAAGGGCGGCGCGAGATGCCCGACGGCCATGTCTATTTGGATGGCGATGTCGAGCAACTGTCGCGGAACGGCACCTTCCTGGGCCAGCATGTCTGCACCCCGCTGCAGGGTGTCGCGGTGCATATCAACGCCTTCAATTTCCCGGTCTGGGGCATGCTGGAGAAACTGGCACCCACCCTGCTGGCCGGGGTTCCGGCGATCGTGAAACCGGCCACAAACAGCTGCTATGTCACCGAATTGGCCGTGCGGATCATGCTGGACAGCGCCATCCTGCCCGCCGGCGCACTGCAGCTGGTCTCGGGCGGGCTGGGCGACATGCTGGATCACCTGACCTGTCAGGACGTGGTCAGCTTTACCGGCTCGGCCGACACCGCGATGAAGCTGCGGCAGAACCCGGTGATCGTGACCAACTCGGTGCGGTTCGTGGCCGAGCAGGACAGCCTCAACGCCTCCATCCTTGGCCCCGACGCGACACCCGGCACGCCCGAGTTTGACCTGTTCGTCAAAGAAGTCGTGCGCGAGATGACGACGAAGGCAGGGCAGAAATGCACCGCCATCCGCCGCATCATCGCTCCGCAGGCGCAGGTCCAGCCGCTGATCGCGGCGATCTCGGCCAAGCTGGCGCAGACCACGATCGGCGATCCGCGGCTGGACGGCACGCGCATGGGCGCGCTTGTCTCGAACGGGCAGAAGGCCGACGTTCTGGCCAAGGCCCGCCTCATCGGGCAAGAGGCCGAACGCGTGTTCGGCGACCCAGATGCCTTCGAGGTGGTCGGCGCCGATGCCGAAAAGGGCGCCTTCGTCCCGCCGATGCTGTTTCACTGCGCCGATCCCGACGCCGCCCGGCACGTGCATGACACCGAGGCGTTCGGCCCGGTCTCGACCATCATGGGCTATCGCGATCTGGACCACGCCATCGCGCTGGCCAATCGCGGCCAGGGGTCGCTGGTCACCTCGCTGATCACCCATGACCCCGAGGTCGCGCGTCAGCTGGTGATGGGTGCTGCCGCCTTCAACGGGCGGATCTACATCAACGACCGCGACTCGATGCAGGAATCCACCGGCCATGGCTCGCCCCTGCCGCACATGGTCCATGGCGGCCCCGGCCGCGCCGGCGGCGGTGAAGAGATGGGCGGCGTGCGCGGCGTGAAACACTACATGCAGCGCACGGCCCTACAGGGCTCGCCCCGGATGCTGGCGACGATCGGCCGGAAATGGATTCCCGGCGCGCCCGAGATCCAAGGCCCCGCGCATCCCTTCACCCGCAAGTTCACGGACCTGCAGATCGGCGAGACGCTGCACACGGCGCCCCGAACCATCACGCTGGACGACATCGAACACTTCGCCCATTTCACCGGCGACACATTCTATGCCCACATGGACGAGGACGCGGCGGCCAGAAACCCGTTCTTTCCGGGCCGGGTGGCGCATGGCTATCTGCTGCTGAGTTTTGCCGCCGGCCTGTTCGTCGAGCCGAACGAAGGGCCGGTGCTGGCCAATACCGGACTGGACGGCCTGCGCTTCATGAAGCCGGTCGTGGCCGGCGACAGCATCAAGGTCCGACTGACGGTCAAGCAAAAGACCCGCCGCACCGACGACTATGGCGAGGTGCGCTGGCACGTGACCCTGACCAATCAGGATGACGAGAAGGTCGCCGAATACGAACTGCTGACCATGAACGCCTACTGAGCGCACGGCAAAGTGTTTTTCTTGCACCGTCGGGCCGGATAGACTGGGCGCATGACCAACGCGCATCCGTGGTTCACCCAGGCCGTGGCCGAACTGGCCGACCCGCAGAATCAGCGGGTCTGGTCGATCATCGTGTCGCTGTTCGGCGACATGGCGCAGGAGCGCGGCGCCAAGATATCGGGCGGGGCGCTAGGCCGCATCATCGAGCCGATGGGCATCAAGCCCGAGGCGATCCGCGTGGCCCTGCACCGTCTGCGCAAGGATGGCTGGATCGAAAGCGACCGGGTCGGGCGCGTTTCGATGCACTTCCTGACCGAATATGGCCGCACGCAATCGGCCCGGGTCACCCCGCGCATCTATGCGCGTGACCCTGCGCCGGATACACCGCTGCACCTGCTGATCGCCGAAGATGGCACCGGCACCCGGCTGCTGGAAGACATCCTGCTCAGCCACGATTACACGCCGATCGGCCGCAACGCCGCGTTGGGATCGGGGGCACCGCCCGTGGACCAGGACGAACTGCTGATCCTTGAGGTCACCGCCCGCTCGGTCCCGCGCTGGGTGCATGAAAAGCTGTTTCCGCCCGAATTGCGCACGGCATGCCGGTCCCTGCACGAGGCCGTGCGCCACGTGTCCCAAGGCCGCCCGGCCAGTTGGGAGCCCACGCCCTGTCAGATCGCCACCCTGCGCACGTTGATCGTGCACCGGTGGCGGCGCGTCGTTTTGCGCCTGCCCGACCTGCCCGACGGATTCTGCCCGCCGGACTGGACTGGACCGGCCTGTCGTGCGCAGGTGTTCCGCCTGCTGGATCAACTGCCGCGCCCCCTGCCCGACGATCTGAACCAAGACTGACCCACCGGCAGGTTTTCCTGAAACGCCGTTTGACCCTATCCTGACCTTGTACCTTTGGGAAGGAGGTGCAGGCATGACCCACGACACTGACATGCTGATCGTAGGGGCCGGGTTCTCGGGACTGATCATGGCGATCGAGGCCCGCAAACGCGGCATCCACAACATCGCGATCCTTGAAAAGGCCGACGACATCGGCGGCACATGGCGAGAGAACACTTATCCCGGCGTGGCCTGCGATGTGCCCTCGCACCTGTATTCGATGGCCACCCATCCGAACCCGGACTGGACCCGCGCCTATGCAGGCGGGGCCGAAATCTGGGACTACATGCGCCGCGTTGCGCGTGACGAAGGGCTGTACGATCTGTGCCATTTCCACACCGAACTGAAGTCGGCCCAGTGGGACGGCACGCATTGGCAGGTCGAGACGACCGGAGGCGCGCAATGGACGGCACGGTTCCTGGTGTCGGCCATCGGCGCCCTGCACATCCCAAGCATTCCCGAGATCCCGGGAGCAGCGGGCTTTCAGGGTCCGGCATTCCACTCGGCCAAATGGGACCACACGGTGCCGCTGCAGGGTAAACGCATAGCAGTTGTCGGCACCGGCGCTTCCGCCGTTCAGTTCGTGCCGGAAATCGCCAAAACCGCCGCCCATGTCACCATCTTCCAACGCAGCGCGCCTTACGTTCTGCCGCGTCCCGACGGGCCGATTGCGCCCTGGGTCCGGCACCTCTATCGCCGCATTCCGCTGCTGCCGCGCATCCGCAGGCAGTTCATCTACTGGCTGTTCGAATTCCGCCACCGCGTGTTTCGCGGCGAAAAACGCGCGGTCGCCTTTGCCATGAAGATGTGGCGCAAAGGGCTGGAGGAGGCCATATCCGACCCCGAAATGCGCCGCATTCTGACACCGAACTACCGGATCGGATGCAAGCGCGTCCTCAGCTCGAACGACTGGTACCCGGCGCTCGCCCGCGACAATGTCAGCGTGATCCCGCATGGGGTCGAGCGGATCGAAGGGTCCGAGATCGTCGCGACGGACGGCAGTCGGACGGCGGCCGACATTCTGATCTGGGGCACCGGATTCCACGTGACGGACGCGGTCCAAAGGCTGGACATCCGCGGCGCGGACGGACTGAGCCTGCAAGACGCCTGGGCCGAGGGCATGCAGGCCAATCTGGGCACCGCCATTGCCGGGTTTCCCAACTTTTTCATCCTGCTGGGGCCGCATACCGGGCTGGGCCACAACTCGGTCGTTCTGATGATCGAAGCGCAAGTTGCCCATATCGGCCGGGTGCTGGAGGAGATGCGGCGCGCGGGTCTGCCCGCGATTGCTCCAAATGCTGACCGGCAGGCCGACTTCACCCGTGAAATGCAGGAGCGTCATACTGACAGTGTCTGGCAGGCTGGCGGGTGCACTTCGTGGTATCAGGACGCACAGGGGCGCAATACGACGCTGTGGCCCGGCACAGTTTCGGAATTCCGCAAACGTCTGGCGAAGGCCGGGCTCGAGCATTACCATCCCGTTGATCCCGCCCAGACCAAAGGACCGCCGACATGACCACCCTGCTGACCATTGCGCTGATCATCGGCGCCGCGTTGATCCTGATGCATCTGTGGACCCGGCGCCTGACGCGGATGGGAGCCCAATCCGTGCCTCAGCCCGGGCAGATCCTGCGGGTGAACGGCGGTTCGATCCATTATGTCGAACAGGGCGATCCAGAGAAGCTGACGGTGGTTCTGATCCACGGGCTGACCGGCCAGTTGCAGCACTTCACCTATGCCATGACCGACCTTCTGGCCGACGACTTTCACGTCATCGCGGTTGACCGGCCCGGGTGCGGGTATTCGACCCGCGACCACGCGCGGCTGGCCACCCTGCCGGAACAGGCGCGGATGGTCCACGAATTCCTCGAAGCCAAGGGCGTATCGCGGGCCATTCTGGTCGGACAC
Organism: Ruegeria sp. BHSA162; assembly: GCF_059613385.1. Lineage (NCBI taxonomy): Bacteria > Pseudomonadati > Pseudomonadota > Alphaproteobacteria > Rhodobacterales > Roseobacteraceae > Ruegeria > Ruegeria sp. BHSA162. Next base: position 527 of record NZ_JBXWSK010000047.1, on the reverse strand, counting down.
TCGCTCGGGGGCGCGGTGTCGCTCGCCATGGCGCTGGACAATCCTGAGCGGGTTCGGGCGCTGGCCCTGCTGGCCCCGCTCACACATCGGGTACCCAGCACACCCGCCATCTTCAAGGCGTTGGAGATCCGGACCGAATGGCTGCGCAGCCTGATCGCCAACACGATCGCTGTTCCCCTGGCGAAAACCACGGCGCCGCATGTGATCGGCGAGGCGTTCGCCCCTGAACCAGCCCCGAGTGATTTCCTGAACCGCGCCGGTGGCGCCTTGGGGCTGCGCCCGTCAGCCTATATCACCGGATCGCAGGATCTGGCGGGCGTGGACGCCAGCATCGATGCCCAATCCCAACGTTACCACGAACTGAAGGTAGGGGGCGGCATCCTGTACGGGGCCGAAGATCCGATCCTGTCACCCAGCCAGCAAGGCGCACCGATGGTGGAATACGGGCTGAGCTTTGAACAGCTCGAGAACCGCGGCCACATGATCCCTCTGACCGCGCCCGAGGCCTGCGCTGAGTTCGTCCGCCG
>NZ_JBXWSK010000046.1:0-26752 GCF_059613385.1 Ruegeria sp. BHSA162 | reverse complement strand
TGTTTCGGAACAGCTGCGATGGGTTCGCCCCACCAGCAAGGAAGAGTTCCGGCAAGCCGTCCCCGCTGCAGTCGAAAACCGCGACACCGCCACCCACGAAATGCTCCCAACCGCCGTCATAGACATGAGAGGGAACATCGATCGGTTGATACCGGGGGATGGCAGGATCGGCACTGGCGGTCGTGGCGAGGGCAGCCACCAAGGCGAGTTCAGCTCGCATGGGCTGCGATCTCCAGCACCTTCAGGATCGACACTTGTTCGATCCCGTAGGCCGCCGCGCCCTTGGCCCACATGAGGTCGCCCCAATGATGCACCTTGATCTCGGGCAGGGCGGTGTCGACATTCACCACTCCGTTTCGAATGCGCGCCATCACGTCGTCCGAACACAGGTGCTCAAAGCTGACCTGGGCTCCGGACAGAATGATGCAATCTGGGGCAAACAGATTGATGAGGTTGGACAGGCCCAAGCCGAACATCTGGCCCGCGCGAGCCAGAACGGAAATCGCCCGTTGGTCTCCGGCGTGCGCGCGGTCGTGAATGTCGGATACGGTTTCCAACGCGCTGCTTTGCCCGGCGACCGTCATTTCTCGGATCAAAGCATAGTCGCCGACATAGGCCTCGAGGCATCCCCGTTGCCCGCATTGGCACAGCGCCCCGTCCAACTGGACCTTGGCGTGCCCGAATTCGGCCCCGCATCCGTGGTTGCCCCGGAACAGCTTGCCGTCCAGAACAATGCCCAATCCGACACCGTGCTCGATCGTGACGACAAGAAAGTTCGACAGGCCCTTGCCCAGCCCGAACAGCTGTTCGGCCTTGGCCACCAGGTTTGCATCGTTTTCGATGAAGGCCGGGCAGGGCAGGCCTTCGTCCAGAAACGCGGCGAAGTTCACATTGCGCTCGGTGATCGAAGATGACCAGTGCACGAAATTCCTCTCGGCATCGACCAAACCGGCGATGCCTATGGAAACACCTGAAAGCCCGTCGATCGTGCGGTCGATCTTTGCGCAGGTCTCCTCAAGCGCAAGGCGCACGGTGCGGACGAAATCGCGCGGTGACATCCTGGCATCTAGCAGGGCGTACATGTGCGAGGTGACTTCGTTGCCTTCGAAATCGACCAGGATGACCGAGATGACCTGGCGCGCGACCTTGAGGCCCGCCACAAGATAGGAGGGCCCGTCCAGTTGCAGAAGAACCGGCGGCCGCCCGCGTTTGGCCGATTTGGAGTGGGCCTCGCCTTCGGTCTCTCGGACCAGGCCGGCGGAAATCAGGTCAGCGGTTGCGGCGGTTACGGTGGCCGGGCTGGTCTGCAGGGCCGATGCGATGTCGATCCGCGAAATCGACCCCTTGGTCCGGATATGTTCCAACACCCGCAGGCGCGTGGCATTCCGTTGGTCCAGCGAGTTTTGAGAAGCCTTGCTTTTTAGCATCTTGTCTCCGCGAATCTTCTTTAGGCCTCAATCTATTGGGATTTGGGACCCACGAACAGAGTAAATATTTTACCCGCTGAAATAAATATGATACGCAGAAATACGAGGGCCGCGAATCATGACGCGATGGCCCCATCAACGGGAGGAAATCATGAAACGAATTCTCAGCTTTTCAGCTGCTGTTGCCATGGTTGGCTCGGCTGTCTTTGCCGAGCCGGTTGTCGGCGTAAGCTGGTCCAACTTTCAGGAAGAGCGCTGGAAGACGGACGAAGCGGCAATCAAGTCTGCGCTTGAGGCTGGTGGCGCCGAATATATCTCGGCGGACGCCCAGTCGTCCTCGGCCAAGCAGCTGTCCGACATCGAAAGCCTGATCGCACAGGGTGTGGACGCTCTGATCATTCTGGCGCAGGACGCGCAGGCCATCGGTCCGGCCGTACAGGCCGCCGCGGATGAGGGCATTCCCGTCATCGCCTACGACCGCCTGATCGAGGACGACCGCGCCTTCTACCTGACCTTCGACAATGTCGAAGTGGGACGCATGCAGGCGCGCGCCGTGTACGAGGCAATGCCGAAGGGCAACTACGTCATGATCAAGGGTTCGCCTACGGATCCGAACGCGGACTTCCTGCGCGGTGGTCAGCAGGAAGTCCTTCAGGCGGCGCTGGACAGCGGTGACATCGTGATCGTCGGTGAAGCCTATACCGATGGCTGGTTGCCCGCCAATGCGCAGCGGAACATGGAACAGATCCTGACCGCCAATGAAAACAAGGTCGATGCGGTTGTCGCGTCGAATGACGGGACCGCAGGTGGTGTTGTCGCGGCGCTGACTGCGCAGGGCATGGAAGGTATCCCAGTGTCGGGTCAGGATGGCGATCACGCCGCGCTGAACCGCGTGGCCTTGGGTACGCAGACCGTTTCCGTCTGGAAGGACGCCCGCGAACTGGGCAAGGCAGCCGGCGAGATTGCCGTTGCACTCAGCAGTGGCACCGACCCGTCGGAAATCGACGGAGTGGTCAGCTGGACCTCCCCGGGTGGAACGACGATGAATTCCGTCTTCCTCGCTCCGGTTCCGATTACCAAGGACAATCTGTCGGTTGTTGTGGATGCCGGATGGATCGCGCTGGAAGATCTGTGCCAAGGCGTCGAGAACGGCCCCGCACCCTGCAACTAAACTCCAAAGTCCCCGGCCTGCATGGGCGGGCCGGGGACGATTGCTGAATTTGAAAGATCGGAAATGACCGAAACTTCGTCTCAGCCGATACCTCAGAAAACCAAGCCAAGCCTGTTCCAACAGCTGGAACTGGACATGCGGCTTTTGGGTATGATCGGCGCATTCGTGATCCTGTGCATCGGGTTCAATATCGTCACTGACGGACGGTTCCTGACGCCCCGCAACCTCTTCAACCTGTCGATCCAATCGGTTTCGGTGGCGATCATGGCCTGCGGTATGGTGTTCATCATCGTAACCCGTCACATCGACCTGTCCGTTGGCGCTTTGCTGGCGACCACCTCGGCGGTGATGGCCATGACGCAGACCGAGTTGTTGCCGCGCGTGTTGGGGATGGGTCTGGACCATCCCGCCACCTGGATCATCACCATTCTGGTCGGTCTTGCCATCGGAACGCTGATCGGAGCGTTTCATGGCTGGATGGTCGGCTACCTGACCATTCCGGCGTTCATCGTGACTTTGGGTGGCTTTCTGGTCTGGCGCAACGTCGCTTGGTATCTGACAAGCGGGCAGACAATCGGGCCGCTGGACAGCAATTTCCTGATGTTCGGGGGAACGAACGGAACCTTGGGAACAACGGCAAGCTGGCTGTTCGGGTTGTTTGCGGCGGCCATTGCGATCTGGGCGCTGTGGGGCAGCCGCCGGGCCAAGGCGGCGCATGGCTTCCCGGTCAAACCCGTCTGGGCCGAGGCAACGCTCGCCGGGATCATTGCCGCAAGCATCCTGGGATACGTGTACATCCTGAACAGCTATGCCATTCCGACGCGCCGGTTGCAGCGTATGTTCGAAGCCCGCGGCGAGACGATGCCCGAGGGCCTGATCGTCGGATACGGCATCCCGATCTCGGTCCTGATCCTGATCATTGTCGCCGTGACCCTGACGGTCGTGGCCCGCAAAACCCGTTTTGGGCGCTATATCTTCGCGACCGGCGGCAACCCGGATGCCGCCGAGCTGTCGGGTATCAATACCCGCCTGCTGACCGTCAAGATCTTTGCGCTGATGGGTTTCCTGTGCGCGGTTTCGGCAGTGGTCGCCTCGGCGCGGCTGGCCAACCATTCCAATGACATCGGAACACTGGACGAACTGCGAGTGATTGCGGCTGCGGTCATTGGCGGAACCGCCCTGTCTGGCGGCATCGGCACCATCTATGGCGCGATTCTTGGTGCGTTGATCATGCAGGCGCTGCAGTCGGGCATGGCCATGGTCGGCGTGGATGCGCCGTTCCAGAACATCGTCGTCGGCAGCGTGCTGGTTCTGGCCGTCTATATCGACATCGTCTATCGCAAGCGATTGGGTGGAAAATGACGCAAGTGCAGGAAACTCAGAAAACGCCGCCGGCATCCGGTCGCGGTTCCGGGCAACCACCTCTGGTCGAGATGCGAGACATTTCGATCTCGTTCGGCGGGATCAAGGCCGTCGACCAGGTCTCGGTCGATCTGTATCCCGGCGAGGTGGTGGGATTGCTGGGGCACAACGGGGCTGGCAAATCGACGCTGATCAAGGTCCTGTCCGGAGCCTATCAGATGGACCACGGGCAGATCCTGATCGATGGCAAGCCGGTCGAGATCAACAATCCGCGCGACGCGCGGGCCAACAATATCGAGACAATCTACCAGACCTTGGCCCTGGCCGACAATCTGGACGCCACCTCGAACCTGTTCCTGGGACGCGAAATGACTACGCCTTTCGGTCTGGTCAACGACGCGGCGATGGAGGCCGAATGCCGTAAGATCATGGCGCAGCTGAACCCCAACTTTCAGAAGTTCAACGATCCGGTTTCGGCTCTGTCCGGTGGCCAGAGACAGTCGGTGGCCATCGCGCGGGCTGTCTATTTCAACGCCCGCATCCTGATCATGGACGAACCGACGGCCGCCTTGGGCCCGCACGAGACGCAGATGGTGGCCGATCTGATTCACCAGCTCAAGGCGCAGGGGATCGGAATTTTCCTGATAGACCATGATGTCCATGCGGTCATGGATTTGTGCGATCGGGCCTCGGTCATGAAGAACGGCAAGCTGGTCGGCACGGTCGATATCGCGGACGTGACCGACGACGATCTGCTGTCGATGATCATTCTGGGCAAGCAGCCCGGTCAAAACTCGGAATAGGGGGCAGGTATGACAAGCGGTTTCTTCGAGGGTATCGAAAAGGTCCGGTACGAAGGCGTAGACAGTCGGAACCCGCTGGCGTTCCGTCACTATGACCCGGACGAAGTGGTGTTGGGCAAGCGCATGGAGGACCATCTGCGCTTTGCCGTCGCCTGGTGGCACTCTTTCGCATGGGAGGGCGGAGACCCGTTCGGTGGTCCGACCCTTGTCCGCCCGTGGCACCCGCAAGATGACATGGGACGCGCCAGGATGAAGGCCGATGTCGCCTTTGAGATGTTTGAAATACTGGGTCAGCCCTATTTCTGCTGGCACGACGCGGATATTCGCCCCGAACAGGGCAGCTTTGCCAAAAACCTCCGCACGCTCGAGGAAATCACCGACTATATCGGTGAAAAGATGCAGGCGTCGGGAACCAAGCTGCTTTGGGGGACCGCCAACATGTTCAGCCATCGCCGCTGGATGGGGGGTGCCAGCACGAACCCTGATCCGGACGTCTTTGCCTTTGCCGCAGCAACCGTGAAATCCTGTATGGATGCGACCCACAAGCTGGGCGGCGAGAACTATGTGTTGTGGGGCGGGCGCGAAGGCTACGAGACGTTGCTGAACACCGATCTGGGGCTGGAACTGGACCATATGGGACGGTTCCTGAACATGGTGGTCGACTACAAGCACAAGATCGGGTTCAAGGGCACCATCCTGGTCGAGCCGAAGCCACAGGAACCCTCCAAGCACCAGTACGACTACGACGCCGCAACCTGCATCGGGTTTCTCAGGAAATACGGGCTGGAAGACGAAGTGAAGCTGAACCTGGAACAGGGCCACGCGATCCTGGCTGGCCACAGCTTTGAACATGAGATCGCCGTGGCGGCGGCCGAGGGTATGCTGGGTTCGATCGACATGAACCGGAACGATTATCAATCTGGATGGGACACCGACCAGTTTCCCAACAACGTGCCCGAAGTCGCGTTGGCCTACTACTACATCCTCAAGGCCGGAGGGTTTTCGACCGGGGGCACGAATTTCGACGCCAAGATCCGCCGCCAGTCGATCGACCCCGAGGATCTTGTCGCGGCGCATGTGGGCGGCATGGACGTCTGTGCCCGCGGGTTGAAGGCCGCCGCCGCGATGATCGAGGATGGCGGGCTTGATGCCGCGTTGACCGACAGATACTCCGGATGGGGCAGCCCGGAGGCGCAATCCATGCTTGCCTCATCGCTGGATGAAATCGCGGCTCGAGTGTTGGCCGAAGGTATCAATCCCGAGCCTCGATCCGGAAGGCAGGAGCGCTTGGAGAACTACGTCAACAGGTTTGTCTGACGGCTAAAGGTTCAACGGTTCCGCGCCCGGAAGCCTAAGACTGGTTCGGTTTAATCAGCCGGTATTCATGACTTAAGACCGACTGTGCACCACCGGGCCATATTCGAATGCGTGTTGTGGGCGCCGGTCCTCCGCGGCGGGTGCCCCCGATCGACCCGCGTGCCTTCTGGCTTCAATCAGATGCCGGGACTACCAGCCCAAGTTCTTTGTCCGATGCCGTCCCGGCATATTTGTCCCGCGGTGGCATTGGCCTCGACTTCCAATGTGGCTCGAACGCAAAGCTCGACACTTTGCGGCCGCCCACCAACGCTCCGTTTCCGGCACCCAATGCATAGTCGTAGTAGAGTTTCACGATTTCGTCTTGTGTCACCTGCCCCGTGGCCTCATGGGCCATGCAGGCGGCTTTCCAGTTTCGGACTCTGTCGTACTCGCCGTTTTGCGGGAGTTCAAAGTCTTCGTAGTATTCCAGAAACCAGAAGCGCTGGAACATCGGTGTGAATACCGCCTCGGCCAACCCGAACTGATCGAACAGAAAAACACCGTTCGGGTTGTGGGTCAGAAGAAAGTCATTGAGGTCACGATAAAGCGCGAGCAGTTTTTCGTTGTGGGCATCTTTCTGCGCGGGGTCCTGGTTCATCACATAGACGTAGCCGGTCATCGTGAAGGCGCCCTCTTTGGCAATCAGCATCGACTCGACCGCATGCTCGGCCGGGTCGCTGCGCCGCAGCTTTGGCCCTTCGAGCATTTCATCGAGATAGCGCAGGATCACGAGGCTTTCCTTGATGATCTGCCCGTCCGGAGTCTCGAGAACCGGCAGAGCGGTCGTTCCGCGCGTTTTCTTCAGCAGCTCTGGATCGCGGGGTTTGGTGATGTCCACGACGCGGAACTCCACCCGGTCCCTCATCCCCCGCAACGCCAGCAGAATTTCAAGCCGCTGTGAAAAGGGACACACAGGAATATGATAGACGATGTGCTGGGTCATGACGTTCAATCCAATGGAGGGCCAGTAAATGACAGGTTGTACTTGGCGGCTACGGCCTCGATGTCCGGCATGTCTTCCGGAATTTTGTACTGGGCCGTTGCCATGGCGTGGAAAAAGCCCTCGAAACCTCCCGGTGTGAGAATGACAAGGTGACGGCTGGGCTCATCACCGATGACCTTGAACGTGTGTTCTTTTTCGCGGGGTATGAAGATGCTTTCGCCCGGGCCGACACGCGTTTCGACACCTTCGACCCAGACTTTGCAGACACCGGTCAAAATCACGAAGACTTCGTCTTCTGCCTGATGGATGTGCCGTGGCGGACCGCTTCCGACCGGCGAAAGGCTGTCTACAATCGACATGGCGCCCCCGGTTTCAGCGGGGTCCAGAATTGTTTTGTAACGAACGCCCTGCCATTCGAGCGTGGCGTCATCAACCAGATGATCATGCATCGCTTCTGTCCTTTGATCCGACATGAAACGAAAGCGCTTTCGGTACCTTACTTGTAGGCGCAAAAAACGGTATCAATCTAACGAAAGTTCATAATACACGGTATTACCGACATGAATTTCGCAACGCTTGATCTGAACCTGCTCCGTGTTCTTGATGCGATTCTGACGGCGGGGTCCACCACCAAGGCAGGGGAAAGACTTGGGGTCTCGCAATCCGCAGTGTCGAATGCGTTGAACCGCCTGCGGCACGCCTTGGGTGACGATCTGTTTGTGCGGCGGGGAAATCAGCTTGTCCCAACGGATTTTGCGGTTTCGATCAAGGACGGGCTGCGTGAGGAACTCAATCGACTGGAAAGTTTGCTGAGCCACAATGACGATTTCGACCCCAGGCAGGCATCCGAAACTTTCAAGATCGCGGCCAGCGACTTTTTCGCCGAGCTGCTGATGCCCGGTCTTGGGGGTGTTCTGAACCGCAAGGCTCCGAAGATGGTCGCGCAATTGGTGGATCTTGTTCCCGAGAACTATGTCGAGAGTATTGAGCGCTACAATGCTGATCTCGCGTTGATCCCGGATACAGATGCACCGGATTGGATCAGCAGAGAAGTGCTGTTCCGGTCGTCCTTCATGGTCGTCGGCCGCGTTGACAACCCATTCCTTGCACAGATCGAAGACGGCACCGAACTTCCGATGGAAACGTTCTGCGCCTTGTCGCATGTGCTGTTTTCACCCGAGGGCAAACTGGCGGCGATGGGTGATGCGGCTCTGGCGAAAGTTGGTCGGAAAAGGCACGTCGCGATGACCCTTCCGGTGTTTTCAGGGGTGTGCCGAGTGGTCAGTGCAAGCGATCTTGTGGCCTTTGTGCCTTCTCAGCTGGCCAGGAAGTTGGCGCCGGAGTTCGGCCTGAAGGTACTTGCCCCGCCGTTCGAAATCGAACCCGTCAACATCATAGCTATCTGGCACAGACGATCGGATGCAAATCCGATGGCAAAATGGATGCGGCAACAAGTGTTCGATCTGTTGAAGCCGCTGGACGCCAGGTAGCCGGACAAGCGCGGGTTGAGTTTCTATTTGCTGACGATTTCCACGGTATAGGCGCGCCGGGCCGAGGCCGGCGGCGGCGGGAAGGGCGCGGCGGCCCGGACCTGCGCCAGTGCGACCTGATCCAGCCGGGCCGAACCCGAGCTGCGGGCGACGCTGACCGACGCCAGCGCGCCGTTGTCGGCGATGCGAAGAGCCACCAGAACCGAGCCTTGGATATTCACGCTTTTGCGACGGGCGCGCAAAATCTTGCGCTTGACCAGACCGGCATAGGTGCTGGCCTCGGCATTTCCCTGTTCCTGCGCAGCGCGGTTCGTCCGTTTCGCCGAGGCCGCCCCGGTCACCGCCTTGCCGGTGGCGCTGCCCTTTTTTCGGCTGTCCGCGGCATTGCCGGTCGGGGTGGGTGGTTTTGGAGGCCGGGCCTGTTGAGGCTCGGGTTCTTGCAGGGTCGGCGTATGGGCGTTCTGCCGCTGGGCCGGGGCCTGCGCCTGCACCCTGATGGCCGTCTGCGCGCGCGCACTGTCCGCCGGGGCCTCTGGCGCGGTCTGTGCTGCGGAAACGGGTGACTGCTGCGCGGCCGCCGGGGGCGGGGCCACGGTTCCGGCCGCATGATCACGGAACGAGGACCCCAGCGCCGCAGGGGCAACCGCGCCACCGCCTTCGACGAAAACCGCCTCGTCCGTGTCGAATTTGAACAGGGCGGCGGCGTGGGCCGCGGCGGCCAGCACGACCAGCGCGGCGGCCATTATGCGGGATTGCGGGATCATGGCAGGCCCCGCTCGGTAACGACAAAGACCCGGTTGGCGCCCAGGGCCCGCAGGGCGTCGCTGATCTGTTTCAGCCGCTCCGCCGGCAAGGCCCGGTCGGGCACCAGCCGCACGGCGTCCAATGGCAGGTCGATCGAGGCGCGCTCGACATAGGCCGCTACGTCCGTCAGCTCGGCCCCGCGATATTCCAGCACGCCGTCGGCGCGGATGACCAGTGCATCCGGGGGCTCGCGCCCTTCAAGATCCGCCGCCCGCACCAATTGCACCGACTTGCCCAGGGGCGGCGCCAGCGTGCCCGCGATCATGAAGAAGACCAGCATCAGAAAGACCACGTTGATCAGGGCGATCGTCGGCTCGCGGCCGGGTTTCGTTTTGGGGGTCAGGCGGATCATCCGATGACCTGCGTGCTGAGCCGGGACACGGGCGCAAGGGCGGTCAGCAAGTCGATCAACTGCTGCGAGGTCGCCCCGCCGCCCAGGCTGATCAAGGCCAGCTGGTCGGTTCGGCCGTCGAACCGGGCGGCGATCGCGTCGGACGCGACTTCGGTGCCGTCGATCAGGATGCGGTCGCGCTCCAGCTTGATGAACCGGATGGGCCGCTGGGCCTGCGCCCCGCCCGCCGCGGCGGTGGTCAGCTCGATCTCGGCGTATTTCGAAAAGGTCGAGGTGAGCATGAAGAACAGCAGCAGCAGAAAGATGACATCGATCAGGGACGTCATCGAAAGGTGCCGGCGCCGCCTTTTGCGGGTTTCAAGCGCCATGGGCCAGCACCTCGGAGGACGGGATGGCCGGGCGTGACGCGGCGGCGTGGCCGGGGGCAAACACCGTGCGCAGGGCGCGGTTGGCAAAGACCCGTTCGCGGGTCATCCGCGCTTCGAACCAAGTCAGGACCAGCGAGGTGGGCATGGCCACGGCCAGCCCCGCGGCGGTCGTCATCAACGCAACCCAGATGCCGCCGGCCAGCAGCGCCGGATCCACCGCGTTGCCGGCCGCCTGAAGAGTGCGGAAGGCCTCGATCATGCCCAGCACGGTGCCGAACAGCCCCAGCAGCGGCGCAAGCTGCGAGACCATGTCCAGCACGTTCAGCCCGCGTTCCAGCCCGGCAAAACGCGCCTCGGCCTCGGCATCGGCGCGGTCCATCAGTTCCGGCCCGTGCCCCTCCAGCGCCATGGCGACCACCGGCGCCAGATAGCTGCGGCTTCGGTCCAGATGCGCGCGCGCGGTGGCCCGGTAGTTGCGGTCCCAGGCTTCGATGGCCTGCGACAGCTCGACATGCCGCCCGACCCCGGCGGCCTTGTACTGCCACAGCTTGTAGAGGATCAGCGCCATGGTCGCGACCGAGGTCGCGATCAGCACCGCCACGACCGGGCCGCCCAAGTCCAGAATTGCGGTCAGTCTTTGCAGAAACGCATCCATCGGATCATCCAATCAATTCGGTCTCAAGGCGGCTGCGCAGCGTCAGGCCGGACAGGCAGGCATCGGCCAGATCGCCGGGATAGGCGCAGTCCTGCACCCCGTTGATCAGGATCCGGCTGATCTGATTGCAGGCCAGACCGGCGAATTTGAACTGGCGCACGCGGGGCCGCCCGGCGGGCAGGTCCTGGAAATCCAGCAGCGTCAGCAGGGCCACTTCGCCTTGCGCGCCGAACAGCACCGTTTCGTAGACGGCGCCGCCGATATCGGCGGGGTGGGCGTTTTCGACCACGAAGCTCAGCAGGCAGCCCTGATCCTGGTCCACGGCCGAGCTGAGCTCTATCGTGACGCCGCCGGCGACCTGCGTGTTCTCGGCGCTGGCCAACCCCGCCCCCGCGATGGGGGGCAGGACCAGCAGGACCGCCGGAACAAGATTTTGCATGGCTTTTGTCATGACGGGTCCTTTCCGTGAGGGGTTCAGAAGGTCTTGGTTAGGGTCAGCTTGAAATTCCGGCCCGGCGAATTGCGGGTCGACAGGTTCGGCTGATAGGCCTTGTCGAAGATGTTCTCGATCCCGGCGCGCAGTTCGAACCCGGCCAGCGCCCCCTCTTGCGGCAGATAGGTTGCGCGCAGGGTGTTCACCCCGTATCCGCCCACCGGATCGCCCGAGGAATCGAGCCCCGACTTGGCGCCGAAGATCTCCCAGCTGACATCCAGGGTTTCACCGAACCGCTTGCCCAGGGTGATCCGCGCCGAGTCCGTGGGTTCGTTGCGCCACGGCGATCCGATGCCCGCCGCGCTGAATTCGGTGGCGCTGACGATGTTGGCGTTGAAATCGACGTAGAAGCCCGTGGCATGGACATAGGACGCCTCGATCTCGACGCCCTCGGTTTCGACCTTGGACAGGGGCAGGGACGGGGTGCCCGACACGTACGAGGTGATGTCCCACAGATCGGTGCTGTAGAGATTGACCTTGGCCCGCACAACGTCGCCGGCGGCGAAGATGTCGCCGCGGTCATAGGAAAAGCCGGCCTCCCAGGTGCGAGATTTCTCGGGCTGGGTCATGTACAGAGGTGTGCCCAGATCGTCGATGATCGGCAGGCTTTCAGTATAGGCCCCGCCCGCGAACACAGCGAAGCCGCTGGCGAATTCGTATCGGGCCGACAGGCCGCCCATCAGCGCGTCGTTGTCATAGCTGGCGTTGAAGGGCGCGGCCGCGTCGCCGTTGCCCTTGATGTCCTGCGTTTCATACCGCAGCGCGGGCGTGACCGTCAGCCGGTCGCCGAACTGGATGTCGTCAACGGCAAACAGCGCGACGCGACGGTCGGTGCCACCCGGCGCCGATGGGGCATCCAGCCGCTCGCGGTCGATGAATTCCACCCCGAACCGCAGATCATGCGACGCGGCCCCGGTCTGGAAATACGCGCTGTTCTTGATCGTCAGCTTGGTGGTTTCGTAATTGTGCGTGGCATCGGCCAGCGCCCGGATGCCGGGGAAGAAGGGCGTTCCCTCCAGGCTGGACGAACCGGGCACATAGCTGCTGTCGATGGACTGCTCGGAATAGCTGAGATTGACGTCCAGATCGACCAGATCGTTGCCGGCCGGCCGGTACTGATAACGCAGAACGGCGATCCGGGTTTCTATGTCGCGGTCCACGTTGCCAAAGGCGTCCGCCGTCGTACCGAAGGAATCATAGGACACGTCGCGCTCTTCCGAGGTGGACTGGTTCCAGGACGCGGTGATCGAATGTTCAAGGTTGTCGCCAAAGCTGTATTTCCCTTTGGCCAGCAGCGACGGCAGGGTAAAGGCGCTGTTGCCGATCGTGTTGCCGTTCCCGTCCTTCTGATCGCTTTGGTCGCGATAGGTATAGTTGAACAGGAATTCGGTCTGCCGGTTGGGTTGCCACGCCAGGATCGACGACGAGGCAAAGCCGTTGCCGTTGGAATACCCCTCGAGCGTCTGGCGGAAGCGGAACCCCGGCTCGCCGCCGGTGAAGTCCGACGCGTCCTTGGTTTCCAGCTGAACCACGCCGCCGACGACGCCCGAGCCGTATTCGAAGGACCCGACCGTGCCGCGGATGACCGAGACGCTTTTGTACAGCTGCGGATCGGTGAACAGCTGGTTGCCGATCCGGTACAGCTCTTCCGCGCCGGTGGTGGCGCCGTCGACCAGGATCAGAACCTTCTGGTCGGTGCCGAAGGTGCCGTTGGCCCCGTATCCGCGGATGTTGATGCCCGATCCTTGCGGGGTCGAGCCGTTCACCAAGGTGACGCCGGGAACCGAATCGATCAGCTCGGCCACCGTGTTGGCCTGACGGTCGTTGATCTCTTCCTGGTCGATATTCGTGACCGGAACCGCGGTGCCGGTCTGGATCTCGCGTTTGCTTTCGCCCAGTTCCAGGGTCCCGAGGAACCCGTCATCCTGTTCCTGCGCCCAAACCATGGACGCCATCAAACCAAGGCAAGAGGCAGTCCCAAGCAGGCCTGCAATATGAGTACGCGCACGCATTTCTGTCCCTTCGAAACAAGTGTGAGGACCGGAGATGCTTGCAGTTCGCTGGCGCTGGTCAGTTTTTTTTCAGTTTTTTGGAATCGCCTGTTCGCGGCGACTTGTGCTCGTTAATAAAGGTGACTAAAACAGTCAACATAATTTCGTGCCTGTAATTTCGGCACTGCCAGCAGGGCGCTGTTTGCGATCAGCACCTGGGCCAGCACCCCCTTGGAACCACGAAGAAGACGGGAAACCCGCTATGGAACAGGTGCTTATGGCTCCTCAGGATATTCGTGCTGCCTATGCGCAGAAGACAGGCCAGCGAGACCGCGATTTCGCGGAAACGCTGGGGTTGAGCGAGGGCCAGCTGGTCGCGGCCTTTGCCGGGCAGGGCGTAACGCGGCTGAACCCCGGCCTTGACGGGCTGTTCGGCCAGTTGGCCGGTTTGGGCGAGGTCATGGCGCTGACGCGCAACCCGTCCTGCGTGATCGAAAAGATCGGGCGATACGACAATTACCATAGCGGCCAGCATGCCGCGATGGTGCTGACCGAAGAGATCGACCTGCGCATGTTCCCCGCGCAATGGCACCATGTCTTTGCCGTCGAGTGGGAAACCGAGGCCGGTCTGCGCCGCTCGATCCAGGTGTTCGATGCGGCCGGGGACGCGGTTCACAAGATCATCCTGCGCGATGGCTCGGACCTGGGCCACTGGGACAGTTTGGTTCGGACACTGGCCGCCGAGGATCAAGGCCAGACGATGACGGTCGCGCCGCGTAAACCGGCCGAAGCGCCCAAGGCCAATGCCGACAAGGCCGACGCCCTGCGCCGCGAATGGGCAAAGATGACGGACACGCACCAGTTCCTGCGCCTGACCTCCAAGCTCAAGATGAACCGGCTGGGCGCCTATCGCATCGCGGGCGAACCGCTGGCCCGCGCGGTTGATCCCGCGGCGGTCACAGGCCTGTTCGAACAGGTGCGGGACCTGCAGATCGAGGTGATGATCTTCGTCGGCAACCGCGGCTGCATCGAGATCCACGGCGGCCCGGTGCAAAATCTTCAGCAGATGGGGCCGTGGTTCAACGTGCTGGATCCGGGCTTCAACCTGCATCTGCGCAGCGATCACATCGCCGAGGTCTGGGCCGTCGACAAGCCGACCCAGCGCGGCCCGGCGATCTCGGTCGAGGCTTTCGACGCGGACGGCGCCCTGATCCTGCAGATCTTCGGGCGCCGCACCGGCGAGGCCGATCATCGCCCTGCCTGGGACGCGCTGGTGGCCGCGCTGCCCGGCCCGGCCGATACCGGAGCGGCATGATGCGGCGCCTGGTGACACTCTGCGCGGCATTGCTGGTTTCGGCGGCGGCCGCGCAGGCCGAGAGCAAACGCGTGATCGCCATCGGAAGCTCGCTGACCGAGATCGTCCATGCCCTGGGCCAGCAGCACCGGCTGGTCGGCCGTGACCGCAGTTCGACCTGGCCGCCCGAGGCGGCGGATCTGCCCGATGTCGGGTATCGCCGGGCCCTGTCGCCCGAGGGCGTGCTGTCGGTTGCCCCCGACCTGATCCTTGCGCTCGAAGGGTCGGGCCCGCCCGAGACCATCGCTGTGCTGCAGGAGGCCGGCGTGGATTACGTCACCATTGCCGACGAATTCTCGCGCGATGGCGTCATCGACAAGATCCGCGCCGTGGGGGCCGCGCTGGGGGCCGAGGCCGAGGCCGAAACCCTGGCGGCCGAAACCGCGCGCCGGCTGGACCGGGCGCTGGCCGAGGCCTCCGCCGCGCAGGGTGCGCCGGTGAAGGTGCTGTTCCTGCTTTCGGCACGGGGCGGCGAGTTTGTCGTCGGCGGGGCCGATACCCAGGCCGACACCATCATCCGCATGGCCGGAGGCAAAAACGCGGCCGCCGATGTGACGGGTTTCAAGACGATGACGCCCGAAGCCATGGCCGCCACCGCGCCGGACGTGATCCTGATGATGGAGCGTCAGGGCGGGCCGATCCTCTCGGAGGAAGAGCTGTTCGCGCTGCCCGCGGTCCGGCTGACCCAGGCGGGGCGGAACCGGGCGCTGATCCGGATGCCCGGCACCTATCTGCTGGGCTTCGGCCCGCGCACCGCCGACGCGGTCATGGATCTGTCGGCCGCATTGCGGGGCGTCCGGGGCTCATGACGCTGGCACTGGACAACGGCGCGCCCCCGACCGCCGCGGCCCGCAGGTCGCGGGCGGCATGGGTCACCCTGGCCCTGGTCGGCCTTCTGGCCGTGACCAGCGTGGCCAGCATCTCGGTCGGCGCGTCCGAGGCCTCGTTGAAGATGGCCGTGTCGGATCTGCTGCATGGCCGAGGCCTGTCGGATCTGAACCGGATCGTGCTGTGGGACATCCGTCTGCCGCGACTGGCGATGGGCATCCTGGTCGGGGCGGCGCTGGCGGTGTCGGGCGTGGTGATGCAGGGGCTGTTCCGCAACCCGCTGGCGGATCCGGGCATCGTCGGCGTCAGCGCGGGGGCTGGGCTGGGCGCGATCACAGCCATCGTCTTCGGCAACCTACTGCCCGCCGCCGTTCTGGCCTGGGTCGGCAGTGGTCTGGTCGCGGTTGCCGCCTTTCTGGGCGGCTGGGCGTCGGTCCTGATCCTTTATCGCGTTTCGACGCGCCAGGGGCAGACCTCGGTCGCCACGATGCTGCTGGCCGGCATCGCCCTGGCCGCCCTGTCGGGCGCGGTGTCGGGGGTCGTGGTGTATATCGCCGACGATCAGCAGCTGCGCGATCTGACCTTCTGGGGCATGGGGTCGCTGGCCGGCGCGACCTGGACCAAGGTCGCCACCGCCACGCCCTTGATCCTGGCGTCGATCCTGTGCGCGCAGCGTCTGGCCCGCGCCCTGAACGGCCTGGCCATGGGCGAAGCGGTGGCGCATCACATCGGCATTCCGGTGCAACGCAGCAAGAACATCGCGATCCTGACGGTGGCCGCCGCCACCGGCGCGGCCGTGGCCGTGTCGGGCGGGATCGGGTTCATCGGCATCGTCGTGCCGCATCTGCTGCGGCTGGGCACCGGCCCCGATCACCATCGGCTGCTTATGAATTCCGCCTTGCTGGGCGCCGCCCTGTTGCTGGCCGCCGACATGATCGGCCGGGTGATCGTGGCCCCGGCCGAACTGCCGATAGGCATCGTCACGGCCATTCTGGGCGCGCCGGTGTTCTTCTGGATCCTGCTGCGCCGCCACGGATCGATGGGAATGTGAATGATGAAAGCTGAAAATGTCAGCGTCCGCATCGGGCGCAAGCAGATCCTGCGCGATGTGGATTTCCTGGCCGAACCCGGAGAGGTCACTGCGATCATCGGGCCCAACGGATCGGGCAAATCCACCTTGCTCAGGGCGCTGTCGGGCGACATCCCGCATACCGGCCGGATCACCTTGAACGGCCAG
Source organism: Ruegeria sp. BHSA162 (assembly GCF_059613385.1). Classification (NCBI taxonomy): domain Bacteria; kingdom Pseudomonadati; phylum Pseudomonadota; class Alphaproteobacteria; order Rhodobacterales; family Roseobacteraceae; genus Ruegeria; species Ruegeria sp. BHSA162. Next base: position 10,118 of record NZ_JBXWSK010000046.1, on the reverse strand, counting down.
GACATCGCGGCCCTGCAGCCCTGGGAACTGGCGGCGACGCGGGGCGTTCTTCCGCAATCCTCGGCGGTCGCCTTTCCCTTTACCGCGCTGGAAGTCGTACGGCTGGGCCTGCCCGGTGGCCTGGCCGACGGCGACGACGCCTTGCCGCCGCGCGCGCTGGCGCATGTCGATCTTGCGGGGTTCGAGCCGCGCTCGTACCAGAACCTGTCCGGCGGTGAGCAGCAACGCGTGCAGCTTGCGCGCGTTCTGACCCAGGTCTGGAGCTCGGTGCGGCGCGACAGGCCGCGCTGGCTGTTGCTGGACGAACCCGTCGCCAGCCTGGACATCGCGCATCAGTTCACGGTTCTGCGCATCGCGCGCGAATTCGCCGATCAGGGCGGGGGCGTCGTGGTCGTGATGCATGACCTGAACCTGACCGCGTTGTTCGCCGACAAGGTCTGTGTTCTGTCGAACGGAGAGGTCTGGCGCACCGGGGCTGTTTCGGACGTCATGACCAACGAGGTGATGCGGCAGGTCTATGGCATAGATCTGCCGGTCAGCACGCTGCCGGCAACTGACGTTCCGTTTGTCTTGCCGCAGGCGCTGGTTTGAGGCCCAATCCCCACTGAACCAAACTGCATTGCAGCCAAATTTCATGCTGCAGGCGTACCAATCCAACGTACGGTCCCACGGGCTTCACCCCGACGCGTGGGACCGTTATTCGGAATTTAGCGAAACCATTTTGCGAGAATTTCGAAACCGTGACCCCGGTTCGAAGTTGCGCTTGATGGGTCAAACGGCAGGTGCTTCACTTTTTTCAGTGCGGGGCGTGTTCACATGCGAAACGCGCTCAATACACCCGAGACGCCGACCCGATCTCGACGATCAGGCCCGTCTGCCTGGTCGCTTTCGATCAACGAGAATCAGCGCCGAAGACGACCAACATGGAGAGATGCAACATGAACAAACTTGCTACGTTACTGGGGGGCGCATCGATGGCGGTCGCTGCCCCGGTTTTTGCTGCCGATATCGTGATCGGTGTGCCGAACTGGGCGTCGGTGAACGCCACCGCGCACATTCTTGAAGTCGTTATCGAAGAAAACCTTGGCCTTGATGTCGAATTGCAGAACGGCACCAACCCCATCGTCTTCGAAGCGATGGATTCCGGCGCGATGCACGTCCATCCGGAAGTCTGGATGCCGAACCAGCAGAACCTGCACGACACCTATGTCAAGCAGAACGGCACAGTCGTGATGAACGAGAACCCGGTTCAGGCCGAGCAGGGTATGTGCGTTCCGACCTACATTGCCGAGGAATATGACATCAAATCCATCGACGACCTGAGCGATCCGGACAAGATGGCCATCTTCGACACTGACGGAAACGGCACCCCGGAGGTCTGGATCGGCGCACCGGGCTGGGCGTCGACCGTGGTCGAGAAGATCCGCGCCAAGTCCTATGGCTATGACCAGATCTTCGAACTGACCGAGTACGAAGAAACCATCGCCTATGCCAACCTGGCAAACGCGACCAAGGCCGGCGATCCGTGGATCGGGTTCTGCTACAGCCCGCACTACATCTTCGTGACCCAGGATCTGACCGTGCTGGAAGAGCCGCCGCATGATCCGGCCACCTGGACGATCGTTCAGCCGACCGATGACCCGGACTGGCTGGACAAGTCCGAGGCCTCGACCGCGTGGAACGGGGCAACATTGCACCTGCACTACGCCAAAGAGCTTGAGGAAAATCACCCCGAGGTCGCGGCCCTGTTCCGCAACTACCAGATGCAGGGTGATGATCTGAGCGCGATGGGCAAGGCGCTGGCCGTGGACAACATGGAAGCAGCCGATTTCGCCCGCCAGTGGGTGGCTGAAAACGAAGACACCGTTATCGGCTGGCTGACGAACTAAATCACAAACGCATGGGGCCGTCGCGACTGATCGCGGCGGCCCTTTGCCTGTTTGCCGGGATGCAACCCCGTAGATGAGGGGCAAATGGACGAACCTGTCGTAAAACTAGAAAATGTCTGGAAAATTTTCGGCGCACGGGCCGAAGAAGCCATGGCTGCGGTCCGGAATGAAGGTATTGGAAAACCTGAAGTTCTTGAAAGATTCAATTGCGTGGTCGGCGTTCAAGGCGCCACGTTCGAAGTGCCGCGCGGCGAGATTTTTTGCATCATGGGCCTGTCGGGTTCAGGCAAGTCGACGCTTGTGCGCCATGTCAATCGCCTGATCGAGCCCACGGCCGGAAAGATCGAGATCATGGGGCAGGACGTGTCCAAGATCTCCGAGTCCGAGCTGCGTCGCATTCGCGCCCAGCAGATCGGGATGGTGTTCCAGCACATGGCGCTGATGCCGCACCGCTCGGTGCGCGACAACGTGGCCTATCCGCTTGAGATCCGCAAAGTCTCGAAATCCAAGCGCTGGGCGGTGTCCGATCATGCGCTGGGCCTGGTCGACCTGACCGGTTACGAGGACCGGCTGCCCAAGGAACTGTCGGGCGGGATGCAGCAGCGCGTGGGCATTGCGCGCGCGCTGGCCTCGGACCCTGAAATCCTGTTGATGGACGAACCGTTCTCGGCACTGGACCCGCTGATCCGGCTGCAATTGCAGGACCAGTTTAAGGCTCTGGTTGCGCAACTGAAAAAGACCACGCTGTTCATCACCCATGACCTGGACGAAGCGATCCGTATCGGCCACCGCATCGCCATCATGAAGGACGGTGTGATCGTCCAGATCGGCACGCCCGAGGACATCGTGATGAACCCGGCCGACGACTACGTGCGCGAGTTCGTGCAAGGCATATCCAAGCTTAAACTGGTCAAGGCACATTCGATCATGGAGCCGTTGGACAGTTATTCCGGCCCGCTGGATGGCGCGCCGCGTGCCGATGAGGGCGCAGACCTCGACCAGCTGATCGACCTGGCCGTGAACACCGAGCTTCCGGTGGTGATCACCGATGGCGGTCAGGATGTCGGCGTCGTGACCAAACCACGCCTGTTGCGCGGAATTCAGGGGGGCAAAAATGACTGATGCAACCACGGAATTGAAAGTCACGGCCGCCTCCGACATCGAGGTGGACCGCGAGGCGCTGGATCGGTCGATCCATGAATTCGCCGGCCCCAACGGTGACTATTATGTCAACGCCTTTCACAAGATCCACGACGCGACCAGTCCGATCCCGAATACGTTCAACCTGTGGGCGGCGGTGCTGGGGCCGTTCTGGTCCGCCTCGCGGGCGATCTGGGGAATGTTCTGGACCTTCCTGATCCTTGAGATCATCGCCTGGGTGCAGATCGGTCGCGGTGCCTGGGGTAACCCGGGGGCCGATCTGGCCGAACGCGCGGCCCGTCAGCAGGAACGCGCAAATGAGCTGCTGGCCCGCGCGGCGGATGTAACCGAGAAGGCAGACATAGACCGGTTCAACAAACTGGCCGCGAATATCCAGAAAGCGGCTGACAGCAGCCTTGAGAAAGCGCAGCTGGCACAGTCCGAAGCCCTGGGGATCATGGTCACCGGGCTTCTGATGCTGCTGGTTTTCAAGCTGGTTCAGGGGTTCTACGCTGACCGGGTGTACGAAAAACAGTACTCGAACTGGCGGATCAACCCCGACAACACCGAAAGCGGCCGCTCGACTCGGAACACGGTTCTGGGGGCAGTTCTGATCGCTGCGATCGGGCCGCTGATCGTTTACAAATTCACGGTGAATGCCTCGCTTCCGCTGCTGGATGCCTTCCCCGAGAAACAAGTCTCCGAGATGATACTCGGGCCTGATCAGGGAACACTGTTCTCGGTCGTGGCCAGCTGGATGGAGGCCCGGATCGACGCCGCAGCCGCCGCGGGCGGAGACATTTTCGACGGGATCGTTGCCGGTGTGCGCTCGGTTCTGGACGGGCTGACCGTGGCCCTGATCGGGTCGCCCTGGCCGGTGGTCATGCTGGTGATCTGCGTGACCGCGTGGCGCGCGGCGGGTCCGCGCGTGGCGATCTTCACCGCCGCGTCGTTGGCCTATATCGCGCTGCTGGGCTATTGGGACGTGGCGATGGAGACGGTGGCTTTGGTGGGCGCGGCCGTGCTGCTGTGCGTCACCTTCGGCATTCCGCTGGGCATCTGGTTCGGCAAATCCAAACGCGCCTATCGCGCGGCCGAGCCTGTGCTGGACCTGATGCAAACCCTGCCGGCCTTCGTCTACCTGATCCCGATCATCGCCTTCTTTGGCACCGGCAACCCGCCGGGCATCCTTGCTACGATCATCTTCGGCATGCCGCCGGTGATCCGCCTGACGGCGCTGGGCATGCGCGGGGTGCCGGAAAGCATCAAAGAGGCCGCCGTGGCCTTTGGCGCCTCGAAATGGCAGTTGCTGAAGGACGTGGAAATCCCGCTGGCGCTGCCGTCGATCATGACCGGCGTGAACCAGACCATCCTGATGTGTCTGTCGATGGTCGTGATCATCTCGCTGATCGGCGGCGGGGGTCTGGGCAAGGAAATCCTTGAGGCGCTGCAATACGCGGCCAAGGGGCCGGGCCTGCTGGGTGGCTTTGCGATCCTGTTCCTGGCCATGGTCATGGATCGCATCGTTCAGGGCGCCTTCCGACGCGAAGACGAAAAGATCTGACGCGACAGCCGCCCCCCGGGTCACCCGTGGGGGCGGTTTCATTTAAGGGCGGGGAGACATGATGGCGGACCGCTACGAACAATCCATGATGGACAACCTGTACTGGTGGGGCGTGCCGACCCTGTTCCGGTGCCCCCATGTGGGGCCGCAGGACCAGGATATCGCCCTTGTGGGCGTGCCGCATTCCGCCGGCAACGGCACCACCGAGCGCGACCAGCATCTGGGCCCGCGTGCGCTGCGTCATGTCTCCGCCGTGCAGCGCCGGGTGCATTCGCTGTTCCAGATCGATCCGTGGTCGAGCGCGCGCATTGCCGATGTTGGCGACGTGCCGTTCCCGCGCGCCAACGACAACGAGGATTGCATCGAGCGTATAACCGCCTTCTACCGTGACATCGACGCCGCCGGTGCGCGGCCCGTTTCGGTGGGCGGCGATCACTCGATCACGGGCGGGATCGTGCAGGCGCTGGGCCGAGGCGAACTGGCGGGCGGGCAACCGGTCAGCTTTCTGCATCTGGATGCGCATACGGATGTGTTCACCAAGGTCGATCATTTCCTGGGGGCCAAGAAGTCCGCCGCGCATTGGGGGGCTTACTTGGCCGATCAGGGGCAGGTGGACCCGACCCGGTCGATGCAGATCGGGTTGCGGGGGCATCCGCGCAGCCTGGACTGGCTGCAGCCTTCTTATGACTATGGCTACAACATCGTCACCATGCGCGAGTTCCGCCAGCGTGGCTTGGCCGATGTTGTCGCCCAAACGCGCAAGGTTCTGGGCGACCGGCCGGTCTACATCACCTTCGATCTCGACTGCCTTGACCCGACCATCGCGCCGGGCGTGTCGAACCTGGAACCCGGCGAAAAGGGGTTTGACATCGACGAGGCCGTGGGCATTCTGCATGCCGTGCGGGGGCTGAACATCGTCGGCGGCGATGTGGTCTGCATGATGCCGACCAAGGACAGCCCCAACAACATCACTGCGCTGACGGCGGCGGCGGTGATGTTCGAGATGATCTCGATGATCGCCGAGAACGTCGCGCGGGCCTAGCGCCGCGCGTCGATCGCCTGGGCCAGCACGCACAGCAGTTCGAACATCAGCGAAATGCCCAGCCACGCGGTGCCGCCCGCCGGGTCAAAGGGCGGCGAGACCTCGACCAGATCCGCGCCCACAAGGTTCAGACCTTCCAGCTTGCGAATGACCTGCTGGGCCTGAAAGCTGTTGGGGCCGCCGATCTCGGGCGTGCCGGTGCCGGGGGCATGGGTGGGGTCCACGAAATCGATGTCATAGGTGCAATAGCAGGGCGCGTCGCCGACGATCGCGCGGACCTCGGTCATGACATCGTCGATGCCGCGATCGAACAACTCTTCGATGCGAATGATGCGGATGCCCTGCGCCTCGCCCCATGCGATATCCTCGGTGTTGTAGGCGGTGCCGCGAATGCCCACCTGCACGAACCGTTCGGGATCGACCAATCCTTCCTCGACCGCGCGGCGGAACGGGGTGCCATGGGTGTATTTGTGCCCGCCGAAATAGCTGTCGAACAGGTCGGTATGGCTGTCGAACTGGATCAGCCCCAGCGGGCCGTCGCTGGCCAGCGCCCGCAGGACGGGCAGGGTGGTCAGGTGATCGCCGCCCGCCGTCAGGGGCACTATGCCGCGCAGCGTCAGGTCGGTGTAGAAGCGGGTGACGCGGTCCAGCGTATCCTCGATATCCACCGGGTTGGGCGGCACGTCGCCCAGGTCGGCACAGTTGACCAGCTCGAACGGGGCAACCCCGGTCACCGGGTTCATGGCGCGGATCATGGTGGATTGGTCGCGCAACTGCCGCGGCCCATGCCGCGCGCCGGGCCGGTTGGTGGTGCCCCCGTCCCAGGGGATGCCGACCAGCCCAAGCTCGACCAGATCGATCCGGTCGTCGTCCGAGGTCAGGGCCGGCAGACGCATGAAGGTGGGGACACCGGCAAAGCGGGCCAGCTCCATCGCCGAGACGGGTTGAAAGAACGCATTTGCCATGAGGCCCCCTGTGTCGTCGTTTACCCGAGCCTAGCGCCAAGCCCGCGTCAAAAACACCCGGTCCGCGACACAACGGCGTCGGATCAGGACAGAATCCGGAAATTGGCGCGGATCTCGGCCTCTTGTTCGGGGCTGAGGTATTGCGGGTGATGCGTGCGCAGGATTTTACGCGCGCGGTCGCGGGCGGTTGACCAGGCATCGCGGGCGCCGCTGTCCTGCCAGCTGCGCGGCTCGGCCCGGTCGGCAAGGGCGGGGTAGAAATAGTCGCGCTCCATCGCTGCATGGGTGTGGGCGCTGCCCAAGAAATGGCCCTCGCCCAGAACCGACTGGCAGATCGCGTAAAAGCCCAGGTTTTCTTCGGTCACCTCGATCCCGCGCAGGGCGCGATAGGTGTGCGAATGCATCTCGTCATCCAGAACGAACCCCTCGAAACTGACCCCCAGCAGCGAGGCCGTCATGCCCGAGCTTTCGTAGATCAGGTTGCCCCCGGCCAGCGCGGCGGCCAGCGAGGTGATGCCCTTTTCGGCGCCGTATTGCGCGTCGATGGCCTTGGCATCGGTCATCGAACAGGCCACGCCCGAGGGCAGCCCCAACCAGTTGGTAATCTGGGCCGAGGCCGCGTTCAGCACGGCGGTTTCGCCACTGCCGCCCGAAAACGCGCCGGTGCGCAGATCGATGATGAAGGGCCAGTTGGAAAACACCATGGGAAAGCCCGGCCGGATCGCGTTGACCATGACCAGGCTGGCCAGGGTTTCGGCCAGCGACTGGGCCAGAAACCCGGCCATGGTTGCGGGCGCGGTCGCCCCGGCTTGGGCTGCGGTGATGCAGGACATGGGGATGTTGTGCGCGATGCATTCATAGACCACGTCCACCGCATCTTCGCCGTACCGCAAGGGCGAGATCACCGGGCTGATATGCGCCTTCAGAAACGGGCGTTCCGCAAAGGCGCCCTGGCCTCCGGCGGCGATATCCAGCATCCGCACGATGGGCGCGACATGTTCAGCCAGCGTGAACGAGGTTGCCACCGGTTTGGTGGTATTCCGGATCAGCGCATACGCTGTATTCACGTCCAGATCGAAATTGTCCGGCACGTCGGTGGCGACGCAGCATCGGGTGAACCAGCTGACATTGGCCAGCGTGTCCTGAAGGCGGGTGAAGTCATGCAGGTCAGCCAGGGTCGACGGGCGATAGAGCCCGCTGTCCAGGTCCAGCGTCTGGACCGCCGCTCCGCCGGTGCCTAAATGCACGCGGTCGCCGCCCACCTCGATCGACCGGGCCGGGTCGCGCCCGTGCAGGGTAAACCGTTTGGCAGCCTGCCGGACCGCGCCTTCGACCATCGTGCGGGGAAAGACCAGCCGTCCCGGCGGGCCGGGCCGCGCGCCGGCGGCGATCAGGTCTTGTGCCAAACGGTCGGGCACCTCGCCCATGCCCAGCCTTTCCAGCAGGCGCAGGGCGGTGTCGTGGATCGCCGCGATCTCGGGCAAGGTCAGGGGTTTGTACTGCCCACCGGTCTGGCCGGGCGGGCAGGGGTCAAAGGCCGGTTTGGCCGCCCGTTGCGCCAGCCTGGCCCGCCGCCCGCCGCGTTTGCCCTGTTCTGGCATCTTCGAAGGCTCCCGATCCGATCCTGCCATGCAGAGTACGCGGCAACGCGGGGTGCGGCCAAAGCGGAAATGCCGTTTTGAGAAATCTCAATCCCCGTTTCGATTTTTCGGGACCGGCCACTGCGCCATTGCCCGCCCGCTGCGTCGTTCGGCAGGGTTCGGGGAATGTCAGAAGGAGCACACCCATGAAATCGCGCACCAAGGTCGTGGTGATCGGCGGCGGAATCGCTGGCTGTTCAACCTTGTATCACCTGACGCAGGAAGGCTGGAGCGACGTGGTACTGGTGGAGCGCAACGAGCTGACATCCGGCACCACATGGCATTCGGCCGCGCAGGTGACGAATTTCGGAATGAACCAGACGATGGTGGGGCTCAAGTCGCATTCGATCCGCCTGTACAAGGAACTGGCCGAGGACCCGGACTATCCAATCAACTACCATCATGGCGACGGTGGCATCCGGTTGGCCAATACCGAAACGCAGATGCAGGGCTATCGCCATTTCGCTTCGATGGCGCGGGGGATGGGCGTGCAGTTCGAGGTGATCGACGCCCAGGAATGCGCCCGTCGCCACCCGCTGATTTCCACCGACAATCTGTTGGGCGGGTTGTGGGATCCGCTGGACGGAGACATCGACCCCGCCCAGCTGTGTCAGGCGCTGGCGCGGCGGGCGCGCAAGGCCGGGGCCGAGGTCTATCGCAACGCGCCGGTCACGGCCCTGACCCAGCACAAGGATGACACCTGGACCGTTCATACCGAGCACGGCGACATCGACTGCGACATCGTGGTGAATGCCTGCGGGTACCGCGTGAACGAGGTGGGCGCGATGATGGGCGTACACCATCCCGTGGCCTCGATGGAGCACCAGTATTTCCTGACCGAGGAAATCCCCGCGATCCGCGATGCCGGCCACCGCATGCCGCTGCTGCGCTGCCCGATCAGCGACTATTATTGCCGGCAGGAAAAGAACGGGCTGCTGTTGGGCTTCTACGAACAGGACTGCAAGACCTGGGGCATGGACGGGATCGATCCGAACTTCGTCAACGCGCTGTGCCCGGACGATCTGGACCGGGTGACCGATGTGCTGGAAGGCGCGTTTGCCCGCATGCCCGCCCTGATGGAGGCCGGGATCCACACGGTCGTCAACGGCCCTATCACCTACACGATCGATGGTGCACCCCTGGTCGGGCGGATCCCCGGCAAGCGCAACGCATTCTGCATCATCGGCCTGCGGGCCGGGCTGGGTGAGGGGGGCGGCCACGGCTGGCTTCTGGCCCAGCAGATCGTGCATGGCGAGGCCTGCTATGACACCTGGTGCCTCGACCCGCGCCGGTTCGCCGGGCATGCCAATGTCGAGCTGACCGCGCTGAAGGCGATCGAGGATTACCAGAATGAGTTCCGCTTTCACTTTCCGCATGAACACCGCCCCGCCGGGCGGCCCGCCAAGACAACGCCGCTGACCCCGGTTTTGGCCGCCGAGGGCGCGGAATTTACCGTGGTGAATGGCTGGGAGCGGGTCGAGTACATCAAGCCCGCGCCCGATTTCACGCCGACACTCAGTTTCGATTTTGACGAAACATTCGACGTGATCGCCGCCGAGGTCGCCAATGTGCAGCAGAATGTCGGGCTGGCCGAGGTCAACGGGTTCAACCGGATCGAAATCACCGGTGCCGACCGGCATGCGTTCCTCGACCGGATGATCTGCGGCGCGCTGCCCCGTCGCCCGGGTCGGGTGGGGTTGGCCTATCTTCTGAATCACAAGGGCATGGTCAAGGCCGAGGCGACCATTGCCAATCTGCCCGCCAGTGACCGGGGGCCGGATCGGGTTTGGTACGGCTCGGCCGCAGCGGCCGAACTGCATGACATGGATTGGCTGTCCCGGCACATCGCCCCCGACGAGGACGTGCAGTTGCGTAGCC
>NZ_JBXWSK010000045.1:0-27286 GCF_059613385.1 Ruegeria sp. BHSA162 | reverse complement strand
GGTTCAGAACCACCTGCAACAGCTGATCCGGATCACCATAGGCCAATGGCAGCGACGGGTCGTAGTCCTCGATGATAGTCATGTCCGCGCCAAAGCCCAGCAGCGCCGAGCGGCGCGCGCGGTCCAGAACATCGTGGATGTTGACCGGCTTGAACTCGGGCCGCGAGAGGTTTCCGAACTGCTCGACCTGCTCAAGCAGCTTCACGATCCGGCGACTCTCGGCCACGATAAGATCTGTCAACTCAAGATCTTGCGGGCCGATATTCATGCTCAGCAACTGTGCAGCACCGGTGATCCCGGCCAGCGGGTTCTTGATTTCATGCGCCAGCATCTCGGCCATGCCGATCGCCGACTGCGCCGCCGATTTGACCGTGTTGCCGCGAGTCATGCGGGTGGCCAGTTCGCGCGGCGAGACGATCATGATCATCGACCCCGGATGCCCCAGCAGAGGCGCGATCTGCAGCGCGCATTGCAGCGGCGCGCGATTGCCCGAACCCACATCCACGTCATTCACGAACAACGGCGTGCCCTGCGCGCGGGCGCGCGTGAACGCCTCTTCCAGCGGCGCGTCCACGGCGATCTGGTCCCAGACCGGATGCCCGACCACCGATTTGCGCGAAGCGTTCAGGAACCCCTCACCCGAGGAATTGACATCCGCGATGCGATCCTCGGGGTCGATGATGAAGGCGGGAACCGGCAGCGAAGCCCAGATGACCTGATCCGAAATCATGCTGCCACCTCGGAATTTTCCGTCAACGCGTCGCCGATCAGCCGCAGAACCTCGGCCGGATCGCGCGAGGTCAGGACCGCGCGGCGCAGGGACGCCGGCGTTCTGGCCTCGTCCATGTACCAGCCCAGATGCTTGCGCGCGACACGCAGGCCCAGGTCGGCGCCGTAGAACCCCAGCATCGCCTCGTAATGCGCCCGCACCATATCGGCCAGATCGTCGCCCTCGGGAACCTCTGGCGCCGGCGTTTCCCACAGCGCGTGCGCGATCTGCGCCAGCAGCCAAGGTTTGCCCTGCGCGCCACGGCCCACCATGACGCCATCCGCGCCCGACTGCCCTAGCGCTGTCTGCGCACGCTCGGGGCTGGTGATGTCGCCATTGGCCACGACCGGAATGCTGACGGCCTCTTTGACCGCCCGGATCGCGGCCCAATCCGCCTCACCCTTGTAGAACTGACAGCGCGTGCGCCCGTGGATCGTCACCATCTGAACGCCGGCCTCCTGCGCCCGCCGCGCCACGTCCGGCGCGTTCAGCAGCGTGTCGTCCCACCCCAGCCGGGTCTTGAGCGTCACCGGAACGTCCACTGCGCCCACGACCGCATCGATCAGGGTCAGGGCGTGGTCGGGCGTCTTCAGCAGGGCCGAGCCGGAATAGCCGTTCGTCACCTTCTTGGCCGGGCAGCCCATGTTGATGTCGATCACCCGCGCGCCCCGGTCGGCAACCTGCCGCGCGGCCTCGGCCATCCAATAGGCGTCGCGACCGGCCAGCTGTACGGCGGTGTTTTCCACATCCGCCGATAACTCGGCCCGTTCGCGCACGCCGGGCTTGGCCTGCACCATCTCTTGGCTGGCGACCATCTCGCTGACCACCATCCCGGCGCCGAACCGCATGACGAGGTCGCGAAACGGCCGGTCGGTGATTCCGGCCATCGGCGCCAGCAGAACCGGCGGGGTCAAAGTTTTCTCGGCAATGCGCAGCGTCAACGTGCCTAATCCTTGAGCAATTGCGGTTTTCATATCGAATACGGGGCGTATGAACAACAAATCCGCGACCAACAAGCCCGCAAAATCATCATATGCCTATTTTTTAATCAGCTTACCGCGAGTGATTGCCTCTGCTTTCACCGCCGCCTAAACACGGAAGCCAAACGAAGGTCGGAAATTCAAACATGACAACCGCCGCCATCATCGTCGCCGCCGGGCGCGGCCTGCGCGCCGGAGGAGGCCAGCCCAAGCAGTGGCGCCCCTTGGCCGGGCGGCGTGTGGCCGACTGGACGATCGAACGGATCAAGGCGCAGGTCCCGCTGGTCGTGCTGGTCCTGTCCCCCGACGACCCCGAGGCCTGGACGGAATTCGCCGACAGCGGCCTGATCCTTGCGCCCGGCGGCGCCGACCGAGCCGAATCCGTGCGCAACGGGTTGCAGGCGCTGGCCGACCGCGGCGTCAGCAAGGTTCTGATCCATGACGTCGCCCGGCCCTGTGTCAGCGCGCGGGTCATTGGTGACGTGCTGGCGGCCCTCGACACCCACGCCGCTGCGGCGCCGGGGCTGCCGGTCACCGATGCGCTGTGGACCGGGGCCGACGACCAAGTTACCGGCACCCGAGATCGCGCGGGCCTGTATGCCGCGCAGACGCCGCAGGGGTTCCGCTATGACGCCATCGTCGCCGCGCATGCCGCGCATCCCGGTGGGGCCGCCGATGATGTCGAGGTTGCCCGCGCCGCCGGGATCAACGTGGCCATCGTGCCGGGCGACGCGGACAATCTGAAAATCACACGGCCCGAGGATTTTGCCCGGGCCGAAAGGATATTGAGGTCAGACATGGATGTAAGGCTGGGCAACGGATATGACGTGCACCGGTTCGGGCCGGGCGATCACGTGATCCTGTGCGGCGTCGAGGTCCCGCATGATCGGGGGCTGCAGGGCCATTCCGACGCGGATGTGGGCATGCACGCCGTCACCGACGCGATCTATGGCGCGCTGGCGCAGGGCGATATCGGTCAGCACTTCCCCCCGTCCGACCCGCGGTGGAAGGGCGCCGCCAGCGAGATCTTTCTGCGCCATGCGGTGGATCTGGCCGCGCGCATGGGCTTTCGCATCTCGAACGTCGACTGCACGCTGGTCTGCGAATACCCCAAGATCGGCCCGCACGCTGCGGCGATGCGGCAGAACATCAGCGAAATCATGGGGCTGGAGGCCGACCGGGTATCGATCAAGGCCACCACGTCCGAACGGCTGGGCTTTACCGGCCGCAAGGAAGGCATCGCCGCTATCGCGACCGCCTGTCTGGTGAAACCATGACCCTGGCGCGCCTGATCGGAACCGTCGGCGGGATCGGTTACTTTCGACCTGCCCCCGGCACCTGGGGTTCGCTGGCCGCACTGCCTTTGGCCTTGGCGCTGCATCTGCTGGGCGGCTTCCCGCTGCTGGCCGTCGCAACCGTCGCCGTTTTTGCGGCCGGCACCTGGGCCACGGGCGTCATGACTGCCGGGCAGGACGATCACGACCCTTCGGAGATCGTCATCGACGAGGTCGCGGGCCAATTCATCGCCATCTGGGCCGTGTCCTATCCCGCCTGGGCGCATGACATCGCGGTCACCGCCCTATGGCCGGGCTGGATCGCCGCGTTTTTGCTGTTCCGCTTGTTCGACATCACCAAGCCAGGCCCCGTCGGCTGGGCCGACCGTCGTGGCGACCCCTTGGGCGTGATGCTGGATGACGTGATCGCGGGCGTGTTCGCGGCCGTGGGCGTTCTGATCCTGGCCGGGATCGCACATGGAGTACTGGGCTTATGACCGTCGCCGAACTGCTCGACCGCGCCAAGGCGCTGAACGTCATGATCGCCACAGCAGAAAGTTGCACGGGCGGCATGGTCGCCGCCGCGCTGACCGACATTCCCGGCAGCTCGGCCGTGGTTGACCGAGGCTTCGTCACCTATACCAACGCCGCCAAGCAGGACATGCTGGGCGTGCGTGCCGAGACGCTGGCGGCCCATGGTGCCGTTTCTGAAGAGGTCGCCCGCGAGATGGCCGAGGGTGCGCTGGCGCATTCCCAGGCGCAGCTTGCGGTCTCGATCACCGGCATCGCGGGGCCCGGCGGGTCCGAGTTCAAGCCCGAGGGCCGGGTCTGTTTCGGCCTTGCCGTCACAGGCCACCCCACCCTGACCGAAACCGTCGAGTTCGGCGCCGCGGGCCGCGCCAACGTCCGACGCGCGGCGCGGGATCATGCGCTGAAACTGCTGGAAAACGGGCTTTCCGAACTCGCCTAATTTTTTGGCACCTGCCGAGATACGGCGCACTTTTTGTCACCACTTGGAAAAAGGACGCCAAAACAGGCACCTTTTTCGCACCCTGCCTCTTTTTTCCTCGGCTGCCGTTCGATTGAACCCACGGCACGTCACTCATACCGCGCCCCTTGGCGCAGCTTCAGGAAAGAGGAGAACGGCCCAATGAACGGAGCCGATACCGCCTGGATCATCGTCGCGACGGCGCTGGTCCTGTTCATGACATTGCCGGGCTTGGCCCTGTTCTATGGCGGGCTGGTACGCGCCCGCAACGTGCTGAGCGTTTTCATGCACTGTTTCGCGATTGCCTGTCTGATGAGCATCCTGTGGCTGGTCGCCGGGTATTCGATCGCCTTCGGTGACGGCGGTTCCGGCCTGTGGGGCGGGCTGGGCAAGGCGTTTTTGAACGGCGTCGATGTCGACAGCCTGTCGGGCACCCTGCCCGAGGTGCTGTTCTTTGCCTTCCAGATGACCTTTGCCATCATCACCCCGGCCCTGATCGTGGGCGCCTATGTGGAACGCGTGGGCTTTGGCTTCGTGCTGGTCTTTTCGGGCCTTTGGATGCTGCTGTGTTATGCGCCGGTGGTACATTGGATCTGGGGCGGCGGCATCCTGACCGATGGCGGCATTCTGGGCGAAATCGGCGTGCGCGACTTTGCCGGTGGCATCGTGGTGCACGAAACCGCTGGTCTGGCCGCTCTGATCATCGCGTGGGTCCTGGGGCCGCGCAAGAACCGCACCACCCCGCCGCACAACCCCGGATACGTCATGATCGGGGCCGCGATGCTGTGGGTCGGCTGGTTCGGCTTCAACGGCGGCTCGCAGCTGGCCGCGGATGGCGGCGCGGCCATGGCGCTGACGGTCACGCATATCTCGGCCGCCACCGCATCGCTCAGCTGGGCGCTGTGGGAGCGGATCAAATACGGCAAGGCCTCGTTGGTCGGTCTGGTCACCGGAACCATCGCGGGTCTGGCCTCGATCACGCCGGCCTCGGGCTATGTCGATCCGGTTCAGGCGCTGATCATCGGGGCGGTCGCCGGCATCCTCTGCCAGGAGGCGGTGAACGTTGTCCGCAACGTGCTGAACATCGACGATACGCTGGACGTGTTCGCCGTGCATGGCGTGGGCGGCATTTTCGGCACCATCATGATCGCCGTCTTCGGCCTGGGCGCCTGGACCGCGCAGCTGGGCGGATTGGTGATCGTGGGTGTCTTTACGTCAGTTGTCACATTTGTGCTGATCAAGGTGGTTGCGCTTGTCACCCCGCTTCGCGTAGACGCCGAGACCGAAACGAACGGGCTCGACCTGTCGGTCCACGGCGAACGGGCCTATGACATGAGCAGCTAAGCCCACCTTGGCTGACTCGACTGCCCATCCGGGCATCAAGCGGACCTCTTGGGAGGTCCGCTTTTCTTTTGCGCCAACCCCTCTCGACATCGGGCCGGTCGGCAGGCTATCAGCCCGCAACGTCATTTCAGCGCCGAGGTCCCGCCATGATCCCCAGTTCCTTTCCCGACAGCACGGAAATCGCCCACCTGACCGCGCGGATGTTGCTGGAGATCAAGGCGGTGCATTTCAACGCGCGCGAGCCGTTCACGCTGGCCAGCGGCCTGCCCAGCCCCACCTATATCGACTGCCGCAAGCTGATCTCGTACCCGCGCATCCGGTCGACATTGATGGACTTCCTGACAGTCACCGTCATGCGGAATGCCGGGTTCGAAGCCTTCGATAACATCGCCGGCGGTGAAACCGCGGGCATCCCCTTCGCCGCGATGGTGGCCGAGCGCATGGCCCTGCCGATGACCTATGTGCGCAAAAAACCCAAGGGCTATGGTCGCAACGCCCGGATCGAAGGGGCCATGACCGAAGGCCAGCGCGTGCTGCTGGTCGAGGACCTGACCACCGATGGCGGCTCGAAACTTTCCTTCGTGGACGCGATCCGCGAAACCGGCGCCACCTGCGGGCATACGGCGGTGATCTTCTACTATGGCATCTTCCCCGAAACCGAAAAGACGCTGGGCGATCATGGCGTGCAGTTGCACCACCTGTGCACCTGGTGGGATGTTCTGGCCGAGGCCAAGGCGCAAGGCACGTTCGACGCGGAAACGTTGGACGGGGTCGAAGCCTTCCTGAACGACCCGCGCGGCTGGCAGGACGCCAACAAGAGCTGACTGTCGAGCCATTGTTGCCGGCCAGGAAACACTGGCCGTCAGCCTGGCTGCCTATCCACAAGATGTTGACGAATGACCGATCCCTGCGGCAAGATGCAGGAGCGGAAGATATGCACAGCATATCCCCAGAAAACATACAATTTGCCCCGACTCACGGGGCCGCGATATGACCTTTGTCCCATGGGGACAGCGAGAGCAGCAATGAACGAGATCAGCAGTATCGAGCAGGCAGCGGCGCAGATTCAGAACGCCGAGACCATGCCGCATTCCATCGAGGCCGAACAGCAGCTTCTGGGCGCGATCCTGACCAACAACGACCTGTATGACCGGGTCGCCTCGATCATCGGGCCCGAGCATTTCTATGACCCGGTCCATGCCCGCATCTATGAGGTCGCCGCCGCGCGCATCGCCAAGAACGCGCTGGCATCGCCGGTGACGCTGAAATCCTTCATGGCCGAGGACGAGGGTTTGAAGGAACTCGGCGGCCCGGCCTATCTGGTCAAGCTGGCCGGGGCCTCGATCAGCGCCTTCGCCGTGCATGACTATGCCCAGATGATCTATGATCTGGCGATCCGGCGCGAACTGATCCGGCTTGGTCGCGACATCTCGGACAAGGCCGCGCGGGTCGAAGTGGCCAGTGAGCCCAAGGAACAGATCGTCGAGGCCGAGCAAAAGCTCTACAAGCTGTCCGAACAGGGCCAGACCGAACAGGGGTTCAAATCCTTCCTCAAGGCCGTGACCGAGGCGGTGAATGTCACCAACGAGGCCTATCAGCGCGGCGGCGGCATGGCCGGGATTTCGACCGGGCTGGTCGATCTGGACAAACAGCTGGGCGGGTTGCACCCGTCGGACCTGATCATCCTTGCCGGGCGTCCGTCGATGGGTAAGACCTCGCTGGCGACCAACATCGCGTTCAACGTGGCCAAAGCCTATAAGCGGGGTCAGCGCGCCGATGGCACCGAGGGTGCGGTGGACGGCGGCGTCGTCGGATTCTTCTCGCTGGAAATGAGCGCCGAGCAGCTGGCCGGACGGGTTCTGGCCGAGGCGTCCGAAATTTCCAGCCACAAGATCCGTCAAGGCGACATGACCGAGGACGAGTTCCGCCGTTTCGTCGATGCGGCCAAAGCGCTGGAAGCCTGTCCGCTTTACATCGACGACACACCGGCTCTACCGATCTCACAATTGGCGGCCCGGGCGCGGCGGCTCAAGCGGACGCATGGGCTGGACCTGCTGGTCATCGACTATCTGCAGCTGTGCCGCGGCATGTCCGACAACCGCGTGAACGAGATCGCCGAGATCTCGATGGGCATGAAGGCCATCGCGAAAGAGCTTAATATTCCCGTCATCGCCCTGTCGCAGTTGTCGCGTCAGGTGGAAAACCGCGACGACAAGCGCCCGCAGCTGTCCGACCTGCGCGAATCCGGCTCGATCGAGCAGGACGCCGACGTGGTGATGTTCGTGTTCCGCGAGGAATACTACAAAGAGCGCGAAAAGCCCGGCGATCACGAGCTGGAGAAGATGGAAGAGTGGAAGCAGGCGATGGAGCGCCTGCACGGCAAGGCCGAAGTCATCGTCGGCAAGCAGCGCCACGGCCCCATCGGCACGGTCGAGCTGTCCTTCGAGGCGCAGTTCACCCGATTTGGCAACCTTGTCAAACCCTGGCAGCAGGGTGGCCAGATCGAAGGCTACTAAGCCCATCAGGCCCGAATCCATGTGCCGCGGCCCAATGCGCCGGATGAACGATCTGGATCAGCCAACGGTTTTGGCCCGGATAGGCGGACAATGCTGGCAGGCTGTCTTGCCCGCGTTCAAGCCCGCCCGGACCTGCGCAACCCGGCTACAAGCCGCCCATGGCAAGGACTTTACGCGCGTTTGCAGCGCATTCCCCCTTGACCTCGTGCGGCGCAATGTCATGAACGGGTCATGAGTACTGCACGTTTGACGATCAACCTTCATGCGCTGGCCAGTAACTGGCGGGCGCTGGACGCAAAAACCGATGTCGAGACCGGAGCCGTGGTCAAGGCCGACGCCTATGGTCTGGGCGCCGGACCAGTTGCCAACACGCTGGCCGAAGAAGGCGTCCGCAAGTTCTTTGTCGCCGTTGCCGAGGAAGGTGCAGCCGTCCGTCAGGCGATTGGCCCCGGCCCGCTGATCTGCGTCTTTTCAGGCCATATGGAGGGCGACGCCGACCTGTTGCGCGATCACGACCTTGTGCCGCTGATCAACTCGCCCGAGCAATTCCAACGCCACCTGCAGGCGCTGCCGGTCCATCCGTTCGGGATTCAGTTGGACAGTGGCATGAACCGCCTCGGGCTGGAGCCTTCCGACTGGGCCGCTCTGCGCAGCCGGACCGAGGCGCTGAACCCTGTCGTGGTCATGTCGCACCTGGCCTGTTCGGACGAACCGGACCATCCCATGAACCGGCAACAGCTGAAAACCTTCCGCGAGATGACCGATGGCGTATCGGCTCCGCGTTCGTTGGCGGCCACCGGTGGCCTGCTGCTGGGGCCGGAATTCCACTTTGATTTCTGTCGGCCCGGCATCGGCCTGTATGGCGGCTTGCCCTTTGCGGGCGCCAAACCTGTGGTCACCGTCGATCTGCCGGTGATACAGGTGCGCGACCTGGCAGTCGGAGAAACCGTCGGCTACGGCAACACGTGGAAGGCCCGGCGCCCCTCGCGGATCGCAACCGTGGCCGCCGGCTATGCCGACGGGCTGCACCGCGCCATCGGTGGCGGCATCGACACGTTTGCCGGCGACCTGCCCTGCCCCGTCGTCGGACGTATCTCGATGGATCTGATCACCGTCGACGTCACCGACCTACCGCACACGCCCGAACGTCTGCGCATTCTGAACGGCCATCAGACGGTGGACGACCTGGCCGAGGCCGCAGGCACCATCGGGTACGAGATCCTGACCTCACTCGGCAGCCGCTATTCGCGGGGCTATGTCGAATGAATCCACTCGCATGGCTTGGCGAACTGGGCCGCGCGGTCCTGAACCTGCTGGCGGCGTTCGGCCGCGTGGCGCTGTTTGCATTGGATGCTCTGTCACACATCTTTCGACCGCCGTTCTACCCGCGTGAACTGGGCATGGCCCTGCTGAACATCGGCTGGCTGTCGTTGCCGGTGGTGGGGCTGACCACCATTTTCACCGGCGGGGCGCTGGCGTTGCAGATCTATGCCGGCGGCGCGCGTTTCAACGCCGAGGCCGTGGTGCCCCAGATCGTCGCCATCGGCATGGTGCGCGAGCTGGGTCCCGTCATGGTTGGCCTGATGATCGCAGCCCGCGTCACCTCGTCGATCGCGGCTGAAATCGCCACCATGAAAGTGACCGAGCAGATCGACGCGCTGGTCACCCTGTCGACCCACCCGATGAAATACCTGGCGGCCCCGCGCGTTCTGGCCGCATTGATCACCGTCCCTGTTCTGGTTGCCGTGGGCGACATCATCGGCATCGCGGGCGGCTACGCCGTGGCGACGCAGAACCTCGGCTTCAACCCGGCAGCCTATCTGAAAAACACGGTCGATTTCCTCGAGCCGCTCGACATCCTGTCCTCGCTGGTCAAAGGAGCGGCGTTCGGCGTGATCGCGGCCATCATGGGCTGCTATTTCGGCATGCATTCGGGACGCGGCGCGCAAGGTGTGGGCCGCGCAACCAAGGGCTCGGTCGAGGCCGCCGCTGTGCTGATCCTTGCCGCCAACTTCGTTCTCACGGGGGTGTTCTTCTCGCTATGATCCGGATGGAGAACGTACACAAGGCCTTTGGCGACAACCAAGTGCTCAGGGGCATGAACCTCGAGATTGCCAAAGGCACGTCCATGGTGATCATCGGTGGCTCGGGCACCGGAAAATCCGTGGCGCTGAAATGCATCCTTGGCCTGATCAAACCCGACAGCGGCAAGATTTTTGTCGATGGGCAGGACGCCCAGACCGGTGACCGAGACGCCTTTCTGGCCAGGTTCGGGATGCTGTTCCAAGGCGCGGCCCTGTTTGACTCGCTGCCCGTCTGGCAGAACGTGGCCTTCCGCCTGCTGCGCGGCTCGCTGAAACGACCGACGGACGAGGCACGTGAAATCGCGATCGAGAAACTGCGCCGCGTGGGCCTGCGCGCCAAGGTGGCAGATCTCTACCCGTCCGAACTGTCGGGCGGCATGCAGAAACGTGTAGGTCTGGCCCGCGCCATCGCCGCCGAACCCGAGATCATTTTCTTCGACGAACCCACTACGGGGCTGGACCCGATCATGTCGGGCGTCATCAATGACCTGATCCGCGAGATCGTGACCGAAATGGGCGCCACCGCAATGACCATCACGCACGACATGAGCTCCGTCCGCGCGATTGCCGACAACGTGGCGATGCTGCATGACGGGGTGATCCAGTGGACCGGACCGGTCAGCCAGATGGATTCCTCCGGCGATCCTTATGTCGAACAGTTCATCAGTGGGAGTGCGGAAGGGCCGATTGAGGCGGTGCGGTAGGTCTATTCTACATCCATCCACAGTTTCGCTTTTTCTGAAACATCACCGGGCAACACCTCAGCCCGGCGTGTTTCCAAGTTCAGCAAAACACATTTAAACACAGCGGCGAAAACCGTTTCACCGTCCGCTACTTTTCTAAGCGTGTGGCGGAAAGTCATGGATTTCTTTCCAATTTCCAGAATTTCGCTCTCCATTTGGATCGCTTCGCCCGAACCAAGTTCCTGCCGGAAGTCGCTGTTGATATTCACCACTGCGAAGGAAAGCCGCCTACCGCTCCGCATATCGTCTGCCGTCAAACCCATTTCTGCCTGCATGGCGAAAACGGAATCTGAACATGCTGCAAAATACCTGGATACATTCATGTGCCCAAGGAAATCGCAATCGGAAGGATCAACCACCGACTTGAACGCCAAATAGGCGGGCATAGAAATTATCTCCTTGCCGAATGACTTTACATGACTTCACTTGTACACGTTATCACATCATTCAGTCGAAGAAAGCGTCGTCCATAAACCCTACGATTTAAGCATAATGACCCTCCGCCTCGCCACCCTCTCGCTCCTGATCCTCTACCCCATCGCGTGGTTCGCCCCGCTGATGCGCGCGGGCCTGCTGCCGATCTTCGGCCTCAGCGAGATCAGCGTCATCACCGGCCTTCAATCCCTCTGGAAATCCGACATCTTCCTCGCGCTGGTCGTCACCGTCTTTGCCCTGTTCGCTCCGTACATCAAAACCATCGGAACCGCGCTGGTCCAATGGGACCTGCTGGACCCGCGTGTCCAACCCGCGCTGAACATCATGGGCAAGCTGGCCATGGCCGATATCTTCCTCATCGCGCTCTACATTACCTTGGCCAAGGGCATCTCATACGCAACGATCGAAACAGCGTGGGGCCTGTACCTTTTCACCGGCTGCATCCTTGCGTCGATCGCGCTGGGATACGTTACCGAAGTGAAACTTGGTTCACGAAACCTCCGGACCTGATTGATTGAAAACGCATTTCTGGCTATGATGGCCAGTATTCGAGCAGCCAAGTCATTTTTGTTTCAGGGTCCGACGCGGACCGTCTTGCACGTTTGATGGATACTCCGCCCGGGCCCGGTTTTGCCGGTTTCAAAAGGAGTAGGACTGCCATGGCCGCCCTCCATTCGATTTCAATTCATTTCCAGAACGTATTCCTGCGACTGACTTTTTTCCTGATCTGCGCCGCCGCTCTGTTTGCCGTATCCGCCACCCTGCTTGCCGCCGTGAATGTCTGGCCTTGGCTGACGATGCAGGCTGGATTGGGCGGGCAGGACATTCCGAACGCCGGCGTCTACATCCAGATCGGCCTGACCGCTCTGGTTCTGATGCTCGCCTTCTATCTGCCCTCCAGCGCGCGCATGATGGCGTTGGAAAACGCGCATCGGAAGTTCTCGCTGCAGATGCAGGACGTGGTCGATGCCTACCAGATCGCCCATGCGGCCGACCGCAGCGGCGTGTTCGCGCTGGCCTCGGAGTTTGACGCGGTCAAGGAACGCATGGCCTTCCTGCGTGATCACCCCGACCTGCAATCGCTGGAGCCCGAGATCCTTGAATTGGCTGCGCAGATGAGCCAGGTCAGCCACGAACTGGCCGAAACCTACGGCGCGGCCAAAGTCGCCCGAGCGCGGGCGTTCCTGCAACAGCGGCAGGAAGAGGTCGAACTGTTCCAGCAACGGATCGAAGACGCCCAGACCATACAGCATGAATTGCGCCAATGGACCCGCGACATCGAGATCGAGGAGTCCATCGCCAAGGCGCAACTGGCCCGCCTGCGCGAAGAATTGTTCGAGCTTTTGCCCGAGCTGTCAGCCCAGTTGCAGACACCGCCGGACGACAGCGACCCGACCGCATCGAGCGTCATCGCCATGCCCCCGCCCCGCGCCGCCGAATAGCCACTCACTCACCAGATGCGGCAGCATCAGCCGCGAAGGATGGCCCTCCCGGGCCTGACGCCGCGGCCCGTCAGTCCGGATTGAACACCGGAAGGGCTTGAAGAACCGCGCAAGCTCGGGCACGAATTGCGCCATGGCAAAGACGACGACTTTCACCTGCTCGGCCTGTGGCGCCTCGCATTCCCGCTGGTCCGGCCGCTGCGACGGCTGTGGCGAGTGGAACACCATAGTTCAAGAGGCCCCATTGTCGGCAGGCCCGGCCAAGAAATCGCTGGGCGGCAAACGGGGCCAGGCCGTCACCCTGACGGACCTCTCCACCGAGGAGGCCCCGCCGCCCCGCACAGTCTGCGGTGTCGAAGAACTGGACCGTGTCCTGGGCGGCGGGCTGGTCCCTGCCTCGGCCCTGCTGGTGGGCGGCGATCCGGGCATCGGCAAATCCACCCTGCTGTTGCAGGCCGCCGCGCGCTTTGCCCGGTCGGGCCTGAAAACCATCTATGTCTCGGGCGAGGAAGCCAGCGCCCAGGTTCGCATGCGCGCGCGCCGTCTGGGGCTCGAGGACGCGCCGGTTCAACTGGCGGCCGAGACCAACCTTCGCGACATTCTCACCACGCTCGAGGCCGAGAAACCCGGCCTTGCCATCATCGACTCGATCCAGACCATGTGGGCGGACAATGTCGACAGCGCACCGGGATCAGTCAGTCAGGTCCGCGCCGCCGCGCACGAGCTGACCAGCTTTGCCAAGCGCCACGGCGTGTCCATCATAATGGTCGGCCATGTCACCAAGGAAGGCCAGATCGCCGGCCCCCGCGTGGTCGAGCACATGGTCGATACCGTCCTCTATTTCGAGGGCGAGCGCGGCCACCAGTTCCGCATCCTGCGCGCGGTCAAGAACCGCTTTGGCCCCGCCGACGAGATCGGCGTGTTCGAGATGACGGGCAAGGGTCTGGCACAGGTCACCAACCCTTCGGCCCTGTTCCTGTCGGAACGCGGCACACCCAGCCCCGGCTCGGCGGTTTTCGCAGGCATCGAGGGCACGCGGCCGGTTCTGGTCGAACTGCAGGCGCTGGTCGCGCCCTCGCCCCATTCACAGCCCCGCCGCACGGTCGTCGGCTGGGACAGCGGACGGCTTGCGATGATCCTCGCCGTGCTCGAAGCGCGCTGCGGCATCCCCTTTGCGGGGCTCGACGTCTATCTGAACGTGGCCGGGGGCCTGAAGATCAGCGAGCCCGCGGCCGACCTTGCCGTGGCTGCCGCCCTGCTGAGCGCGCGCGAGGACACCGCCCTGCCCGCCGACACCGTGGTTTTCGGAGAAATCTCGCTATCCGGGGCACTTAGACCAGCGCCGCAGACCGAAAACAGGTTGAAAGAAGCGCAAAAACTTGGTTTCACAGCAGCAATTGCTCCGGCAGGCGGCAAAACCGGTACTGTGGCAGGTCTGACACTCACCCGACCCTCTGATTTGGTTGGGTTTGTTGGCGAAACCTTCGGAGCAGGTTAAAGTCGCGCCTCGAGGGGCAGAAAAAGAACAGGCGAGGGCCATGGAAGGTTTTACAATAATTGACGGGCTCGTTGCCCTGATCATCGTGCTGTCGGGGATTCTGGCCTATTCGCGCGGCTTTATGCGCGAGGTCATGGCCATTGCAGGTTGGGTCGCCGCCGCAGTTCTGGCCTTCATCTTTGCACCGCAAGCCGTGCCGCTGGTCAAGGAAATCCCGGTGGTCGGAGACTTCTTGCGTGACAGCTGCGAATTGTCGGTGATTACGGGCTTTGCCGCGGTGTTTGCCATTGCGCTGATCGTGGTCAGCATCTTCACCCCGTTGTTCTCGTCCCTGGTACAGCGCTCGGCGCTGGGTGGGCTGGATCAGGCGCTGGGGTTCTTCTTCGGCATCGCCCGCGGCATTCTGCTGGTTGCCATCGCCTTCTTTGTCTACGACACCGTGATGACCGGCCAGTCCTACACGATCGTCGATGAAAGCCGCTCGGCCAAGGTATTCGAGCAGTTCAGCGACAGGATCGAAGAGCAGAACCCCGAGGCCGCCCTGGGTTGGGTGACCACCCAGTACGAAGAGCTTGTTGCATCCTGCACAGCGGATTCTCAGGGGCAGTAACAGCTACCAGCCAAGCAAAACGAAGCAGCCCGGCGGCAAGCCGGGCTTTTCTTTTGTCAGAGGGTCAGACGAACCCTTCGCCCCCACAAACCGAGCAGCGGTTGGTTTTCAGGCCAAAGCATCCGTCGCACCGGCTGAACTGAGGCTTGCCCAAGTGATCTCGACCCTTCAGGACTTCGCCCTTGCCGTTGCATATCTGGCAAGGTGCACGTCCCATTCCGCGGCACCGATGGCACCGGCGCTTGACGTGCTCGTCCTTTTTCTGGCTCGGTCGTCCCTGCCACATACCTGTTTTGCCCTCGGTCAAATGCTGCCGGCATCATTCCACGCAGCGCGTTCAAAACACGGGAAACACTCATGTTCGCGGCCCCATCAAACCAGAAACCCGGCCTGCGGCAAAACGAATTATGATCCTTTGGTGACATGGGGGGCATTAGGCATTATGTGAGGGCCAACTCGCCATGGAATCGGAGCTGCCTGTCTTGCATAGCCCGCAGATGCCCCCCGCCCACCCGTTCGATGATGACAAGCTCCGCGAGGAATGCGGGATTTTCGGGGTCGTCGGCGTCAAGGATGCCGCCAATTTCGTTGCTCTTGGTCTGCATGCCCTGCAGCACCGCGGGCAGGAAGCCGGCGGGATCGTCACCCATGATCCCGAACTCGGCTTCAACTCGGCCCGTCGATTTGGCTATGTGCGCGACAATTTCACTTCGTCCGACGTGATGGAAAGCCTGCCCGGACCGATCGGGATCGGCCATGTGCGCTATTCCACGGCCGGGTCCAAGGGCCAGACCGCCATCCGTGACGTACAGCCGTTCTTCGGCGAGTTTTCGATGGGCGGCGCGGCGATTGCGCACAATGGCAACATCACGAACGCCAATGCCCTGCGGCGCGAGCTGATCGAGCGCGGCTCGATCTTCCAAAGCTCATCCGACAGCGAATGCATCATCCACCTGATGGCCCGCTCGCTACAGCGCAACATCCCCGAACGGATGGAGGACGCGCTGCGCCGGGTCGAGGGTGCCTTCTCGGTGGTCGCCATGACCCGCACCAAGCTGATCGGCGTCCGCGATCCTTTGGGTGTACGCCCGCTGGTATTGGGCAAAATCGGCGATGGCTGGTGCCTGGCCTCGGAAACTTGTGCCCTGGACATCATCGGTGCCGAATTCCTGCGCGAGATCGAGCCCGGCGAAATGGTTGTGATCAATGCCCAGAACGGTGTTGAGAGCCACTTCCCGTTCCGCCGGCAACCCAGCAAGTTCTGTATCTTCGAGCATGTCTACTTCTCGCGCCCAGACTCGATTCTGGGTGGACGCTCGGTCTATGAGACACGCGAAGCCATCGGGCGCGAGTTGGCCAAGGAAAGCCCCGTCGACGCGGACCTGGTCTGCCCCGTGCCAGACAGCGGTACGCCCGCGGCCATTGGGTACTCGCTGGAGTCGGGCATCCCCTATGCGATGGGGATCATCCGCAACCAATACATGGGCCGCACCTTCATCGAACCCACCGAACAGATCCGCAATATGGGCGTGCGGCTCAAGCTGAACGTGAACCGCGCCCTGATCGAGGGCAAGCGGGTGATACTGGTCGACGACTCGGTGGTGCGCGGCACGACCAGCCGCAAGATCAAGGAAATGATCCTGGATGCCGGCGCGAAAGAGGTGCATTTCCGCATCGCCTCGCCGCCCACGGCCTGGCCCTGTTTCTACGGCGTGGATACGCCACAGCGCGAAAAGCTGCTGGCCGCCACGATGACCGAGGAAGAAATGACCAAGCATCTGGCGGTCGATAGCCTCAAGTTCATCTCGCTGGACGGGCTGTACCGGGCGGTCGGCGAATCGCAGGGTCGCAGCAAGGACTGCCCGCAATACTGCGATGCATGTTTCTCGGGCGAGTATCCCGTCACTCCGGCGGACATGGTTGAACAAGGGTTCAAGATGCAACCGGCGGCCGAATAAGGCCGAAATTCAGAGACTTCTCCAAGGGGCCGCAGGGCCCCTTTTTTCATGGGCCGGATCGGCGTGGCGAAACATGGCCGAAACCTGCTGCACCGGCTTTTCCTTCCCCTTTGGCTCTGCTAGCCAACCGGCTGCTCACTCACGCAATCACACGGAGGCCGGGCCACCGGGCCGGCCAGTTTACATGGCAAATCCCAGAGTCGACAGCGCGGCCACCCAAAAGGGCGCGCTCAGCAAGAATGGTACGACCGTCTTGGGCGTCTTTGGCCCGCAGAACGACATGCGCGCCCTGATGCGCTCATCGTCTGGACGGGTGAAAGAGGTCAAGACAGGCAGCCGCTTTGGTTCGGGCACGATCGTGGCCATCGACAAAGACGGCATCATGCTGCGACAAAGCGGCCGGACCCAGCGCATCGCCATCCCCGGAAGCTGATCCGGGCTTGACGGGCTGCGCGCTTGGGTTCAAACCCCGCGCATGACCGATCAGATCAAAATCGCACTTGTCACCGGCGCGTCGCGCGGCCTTGGTGCCGCTCTGGCCGAGGCGCTGGCGCCCGAGTATCACATCGTCGCCGTTGCCCGCACCACCGGCGGGCTGGAAGACCTGGATGACCGCATCAAGGCCAAAGGGGGCGCGGCCACCCTGGCGCCGATGGACATCGCCGACCCCAATGCCATGGCCACGCTGTGCCGGGGCATCCATGACCGCTGGGGCAAGCTGGACCTGTGGCTGCATACGGCCATCCACACCGCACCGCTGACGCCCGCAAATTTCATCGACCCCAAGGATTGGCAAAAGTCCGTGGACGTGAACGCCTCGGCAACTTCGGTGCTGATCCCCTATGTCGCGCCCTTGCTGGGTGAGGCTGGACAGGCCGTATTCTTTGACGACCCGCGTGCCGGCGAGAAGTTCTGCGCCACCTACGGCGCAACCAAGGCCGCGCAGATCGCCATGGCGCGCAGCTGGGCCGCCGAAACCGTCCGCACCGGGCCGAAGGTTCATGTGTTGCAGCCCAGGCCGATGGCCACAGCCCTACGCGCGCGTTTCTTCCCCGGTGAGGACCGGTCGAAGCTGGCCAGCCCCTCGGACGAGGCAGCGCGCCTGCTGTCCATGCTGGGCTGAGACCTTTCGGTCAGACCGACGGGAAAGATGTTGCGGCGCCCCAAGCGGGCGCCGTTTTCATTCGATGTGAACGCCCTGCCGGCCCGCCAGATCGACAAAGAACTGCCACGCCACCCGGCCCGAACGCGCGCCGCGCGTGGCCTGCCATTCGATCGCCTCGGCCCGCAGTACGTCGGCATCGACGCTGACGCCATAGGCCGCGCAATACCGGTCGATCATCGCAAGGTATTCGTCCTGATCGCAGGGGTGGAACCCCAGCCACAGGCCGAACCGGTCGGACAGCGAAACCTTTTCCTCGACCGCCTCGGACGGGTTGATCGCGCTCGAGCGCTCGTTCTCGATCATGTCGCGCGGCATCAGGTGGCGGCGGTTTGACGTGGCATAGAACACCACGTTTTCGGGCCGGCCCTCGATCCCGCCGTCCAGCACGGCCTTCAGCGATTTGTAGTGCTGGTCGTCATGGCTGAACGACAGGTCGTCGCAGAACAGGATGAACCGGTAAGGTGCGGCGCGCAGGTGGTTCAGCAACCGCGCGACCGAGCCCATGTCCTCGCGCTGAAGCTCGACCAGCTTCAGGTCGGGAAACTCGGGCTGAAGGGTGCCGTGCACCGCCTTGACGAGGCTGGACTTGCCCATTCCGCGCGCCCCCCACAAAAGCGCGTTGTTGGCCTTGTACCCGGCCGCGAAGCGGCGCGTGTTGTCCAGCAGCGTATCGCGCGACCGGTTGATGCCCACCAGCAGATCCAGATCGACGCGGTTGACATGATGCACCGGCTCCAGCCGGTCGGGCGCGACATGCCAGACAAAGGCCGGCGCCGCCGAGAAATCAGGCGCGGCCAGCGGCGCCGGGGCCATGCGTTCCAACGCGTCGGCGATGCGGTTCAGGGCTTGGTCGTCCATGGGTCCTCCGAAGTCTTGCGGCCGATTTCAACCACGTTCACGGGCCGCCAACAAGACCCGCATGAAGAAAGGGCGCACCCGTCAAGGCACGCCCTTCCCCGTTTACTTGTCGGGTTTATTTGCCGTCTTCTGCGTCAAACTCGTTCATCATCGCATCATCGGCGGCTTCTTCATCGTCGTAATAGCCCTCCTCGCGCAGCTGTTCTTCACGCTTTCTCTCGACCCGGGCCACCAGGAAGATCGAAATCTCGTACAGGCCATAGACCACAACGAACAGGATGATCTGGGTGATCACGTCCGGCGGGGTCACGATTCCCGCCAGGACCAGAATGCCCACCACGGCATATTTGCGCACCGCGCCCAAACCTTCGGCGCTGACCAGCCCGGCCTTGCCCATCAGCGTCAGCAGAACCGGCAGCTGGAAGCACAGACCGAATGCCACAATGAACTTGATCGTCAGGTTCAGATATTCCTGCGCCGATCCCTGGAACACCACGCTCAGCGGTGCCCCTGTTTCGCCATCGACGACGGCTTCTCCTTCGGCGCTGAATTGCTGAAAGCTAAGGAAGAAATCATAGGCTAGTGGGGTGACAATATAGAAGGCAAAACTCGCACCCAGCAGGAACATGAAGGGCGACGCAAGCATAAAGGGCAGAAATGCGTTCTTTTCCGATCGATACAGCCCCGGGGCCACAAACCGCCAAAGTTGCATACCTATATAGGGGAAGGCCAAAATGAAGCCTCCAAACAACGAGACCTTGATGGCGACAAAGAACCCTTCCTGAGGCGAAATAAAAATCAGACCGCAATCCTGACCACGCTCGGACAACGCGGCGCAGAGCGGAGCGGTCAGGAAGTTAAATATCGGTGTCGCAATCGCAAAACACAAGAACATTCCAACGACAAATGCCGCTACGCAATGGATCAAACGTGTGCGTAATTCCGCCAAATGCTCGATCAATGGCGCTGAGGAATCCTCGATCTCGTCGGTCTTGGTCATGTTTTACTTTCAGTGTTTAGCGCAGCTTCGGCCTCTTCGGCCTTGGCCAGCGCGTCCGCAGCTTCTTTCGCCTTGCGTTCCGCAGCGGCGCGTGCGGTCGAGGCCTGTATTTTCTTGGCTTGCTCGGCCCGCTCAGCGGCCAGTTTGCCGGTTTCGCTGTCGGGGTCGAACTTGGTCGGGTCCATGCTCTTGGCCATGTCCTGGGCCGCCTGCTTGACGCTGTCCATCGCGTTGTCCATCGGGTTGGTTGCGGCTTCCAGATCCTTCTTGATGTCGCTCACGCCCGTTTGGTCGGCCGCCTCGTTCATGGCGCTTGAGAATTCGCGCGCCATACCGCGGGCCTTGCCGACGAACCGTCCGACATTGCGAAACAGAACAGGCAAGTCCTTTGGGCCGACCACGATCAGGGCAACGATGCCGATGACCAAGAGTTCGGTAAAGCCCAGATCAAACATGGACGATTAGACCTTGTCTTTGTCGGACTCGGGCGTGACATCCTTGGCCAGTTCGGACGCGTCCTTTTCCAACTCTTCGGACCCCTCTCTTACACCTTTTTTGAAGGAAGTTATGCCTTTACCAACCTCTCCCATGAGAGAGCTGATCTTGCCGCGTCCAAACAGCACCAGCACAACAATTGCGATCAACAGCCAACCAACGGGCGGCACATTCGTCAACACCATCGGGTTCATCATCATCGGCATGTCTCTTCTCCTTGTTCGTCGGCGCCACGCGCCGGCAATGTTTTCTAGTGCTGTGTCTACGCCCACCGGGCCGTCGAAAAAAGTGACGCAAGTCAAATCCGCGTTCAAATCCGCGCTGCTCAGGTGGTTTTTGCGGGCTGGCAATTTCCAACTGACAGGTTTATGTCAGTTGCAGGCGACTAGGAACAGGGCATCGAAACCTGGTCAACGGAGACTCACATGACCCATGTTGCTGAAATCGTCACCTTCACCCTCGCCGATGGCACCACGCCGGAGGAGTTCGTCAGGCTCAGCCAGACGACCGAGGCCTTTGTGCGCGCGGCCCCGGGCTTTGCCCACCGACAGCTGAGCCAGGGCGAGGATGGCCGCTGGACCGATTATGTCATCTGGACCGACATGAAGGCCGCGCAGGACGCCGCCGCGCAGTTCCCGCAGCAGGATTTTGCCGCCGGTCTGATGGCGGCCATCGACCCCGCCAGCATCCAGATGCGTCACGAGAAAGTGCTATGGAACATGACCGCCTGATCGCGGTCCGGACGGCGTGTCATGCGCCGCACTGACCGCCTGTTCGACATCATCCAGATCCTGCGCGACGGCAAACTGCACCGCGCGCAGGACATCGCGGACCAGCTCGAGGTTTCGGTCCGCACCATCTATCGCGACATGGACACGCTGGTGGCGTCTGGCGTCCCGGTCGAGGGCGAACGCGGCGTGGGATACATGGTGCGCGAGCAGATCACCCTGCCCCCGCTGAACCTCACCCCGGCCGAGCTTGAGGCCCTGAACCTCGGCATGGCGATCGTGGCCGAGGCCGCCGACCCCGACCTGAAAGCCGCCGCCGAGTCGCTGGCCGCCAAGATCGACGCGGTACTGCCCACCCAGGTGGTGGCCGAGGCGGATGCGTGGAAATTCGCCATCTACCCCTTTGCCGATGCCGCGCGCGGGCTGGCGCATATGGCTCCGATCCGGGCGGCCATCAAATCGCGCCAGAAGCTGCGGCTGACCTACCGGCGAATCGACGGAACCCTGACCGAACGCACGATCCGCCCCTTGCACATGGAATACTGGGGCCGGGTCTGGACCCTGACCGCCTGGTGCGAGCTGCGCGACGCCTTCCGCGTGTTCCGCATCGACCTGATCGAAAGCGTCACACCGCTGCCCGAGATATTTGCGGACGAGCCCGGAAAGCGGCTGGCTGACTACAACCCGACCGCCTGATCCCGTTTTTCGCGCAAGGCTACTTGGAACGGCGCTCAGACCCTCAGCGCAGATAGGTTTCGGGGTCGACGGACTCGAACCCTTTGCGTACCTCGAAGTGCACATAGGCGTTCTCACCCCCGCGCAGCTTGGCAATGCTCTGGCCGCGGCTGACCCGGTCGCCCTTCTTGACCGAGATGTTCTCGACATTCGCGTAGACCGTCAGCAAATCGTTGGTGTGCTTGACGACGATGATCGGGATCTGATCCGCATCCGCCGTAATGGCCGCCACGGTACCGGCTTCGGCCGCCTTGACCGATGCACCGGGCGAACCGGCGATGTCGATCCCTTCGTTCTTGCCTTTGGCATACGGGCGAATGATCTTGCCGGTTACCGGCAGAGCCAAGGCTGACGAGCTGGAATTCGTCGGGGCCTCGGCCGTCACGTCCGGAGCGGGCGTCAACGGCGCAACTTTTTCGTCCGGCAACGGCTGCGTTGCACTGGGCGGCGTCGGGGTGGGCGATCCCTGCCCCGGTTCGGTGGTCGCCGTGGGCGCTGCGGCGGCAGCTTGGCGCGGTGCAGCCTGATTCTTGACGGGGATCAGAAGAAACTGCCCTTCGCGCACGGCGAAGTCCGAACCCAAACCGTTCCATTCAGCCAGCGCATCGACCGGAACCTGGTACAGGCGCGAAATGGTATAGGCCGTCTCACCCCGCTTGACCTTGTGCCGGATCGGCTCGTCCGTCGAGGTGACGGGTGCCGGTTTGGCCGGCTCAAGGTTCGTGACCCGCACGCCGCCCGTGTCCGGCGCCTGATCAATCGCGGTCGTGGCGATCGAGGCGATATCGACCTTCCCCGCTCCGGCGCCGACGGACCGTGGCAAGGCCAGCACTTCGCCCTCGCGCAGCTGGTCGGTGGGCTTGAGACCGTTGAACCGGGCCAGCTCGGCCTCGGGCAGACCAACCCGCGCAGCCACGGCGGCGACGTTGTCACCCCGTTGCGCGACGGCAACCTGATATGTCGGATAGGTGATCACGCCACGGCTGTCCGGCGCCGGCCGGTTCGTGGTGGCTGATTGTGCGGCCGGAGTGGTCGAAAAACCGCCGACCTGACCGCGCAGGTCGTAATCCAGCGGGCCTTCGCAACCGGCAAGCACCAGCGCGGCCACCATCGCCGTTGTTCCACGACCCAAGACTGACTTGGAAACTGCTCTCATATCACTGTCCTCAACACCTGCCCCTGTTTGCCGGGGTTCTGGCGCCCAATTCCTAAACCTACGTTACGCCTCGTCCTTTCCAAGCCCTTCCAGCAAGGGCACGAACCGAACAGGCAACAGTTCGTCATATTCCAGCCCGGTCTCGGTTCTGGTGACCCGTATTAGAGTCTGAACCGCATCCGACTGCCCAACGGGCAAGACCATGATACCGCCGATTTTGAGCTGCGCCAAGAGCGGGCCCGGCGGGTCCTCGGCCGCGGCGGTGACGATGATGCGGTCAAAAGGAGCCTGTTCGGGCAACCCGAAAGATCCATCCGACAGCATCGCCGTGATATTCGTCAGCCCCAACTCTCGAAACAGCTCTCCGGTTTCGCGTACCAGACGCTTGTGGCGTTCCACGGTGTAGACCCGCCGCGCCAGCTTGGACAGCACCGCAGCCTGATACCCCGAACCCGTCCCCACCTCGAGCACCTTGTCGCGCGGCGTGACCTGCAGCGCCTGCGTCATCAGACCTACGACCGAGGGCTGGCTGATCGTCTGGCCGCATGCAATCGGCAGCGGCGTGTCCTCGTAGGCACGCTCGGCGAACAGGCCGCGCACGAACTTGCCGCGGTCGATCTGCTCCATCGCGTCCAGAACACGCGCATCCGTCACCCCGCGAGACCGCAGGGCGAACAGGAACTGCATCTTGGTTTCGGGGTCCAGTCCGGTCATTCGATCGTCTTCAACGCCTCCAGCGCATCATCGGCGGTCAGGTCGGCCCGCATCGGCGTGACCGAGATATAGCCGTCCAGGTTCGCCGCAGCATCCGTTCCCGGAGCCGTCGGGTTGTGCTGATAGCCCCCCTTGATCCACAGGAAACGGCGGCCCGAGGGCGAGCTGTGCGGTTCCACCCCAAAATGCGTGTCGCGTCGGAATCCCTGACGCACCACGCGGGTGCCAAGAACTTCTTCGGCAGGCACCGGAGGGAAATTCACGTTGTAAAACAGGCGGTAGTCTTCCTGCGCGGGCGGATCGGCCTCAAGAATGCGTCGTACCAGGTCCGCTCCGAACCGCGTGGCGGCCTCGAACGGGTCTTCCAGCCCAAGATTGCGCGGGCCAAAGTACTGCGACAAGGCGATCGCCGGAATGCCCTGAAGTGCGGCCTCCATCGCGCCGCCGATCGTGCCTGAGTACAAAGTGTTCTCGGCCGAATTGTTGCCCCGGTTCACGCCTGAAAGAACCAGATCAGGTCGCGCGTCCTTCATCACGTCATGAAGCCCGGCCAGTACGCAATCGGCCGGCGACCCTTCGGCCGCGTAACGACGCTCGCCCAGTTTGGCCACCATCATGGGATGGGTATAGCTGATGCAATGCCCGACCCCTGACTGTTCGAAAGCCGGAGCCACGATCCAGACCTCACCATCCGGGCCGGCCACATCCGCAGCAATCGCCTCGAGCGCGATCAGGCCTGGGGCGTTGATCCCGTCGTCATTTGTCAGAAGTATGCGCATTGCCTGCCTGTGCCCCCGCGTTTCGCCCTTGATAGACGGCCCCAAAGGATGCGGCAAGCGATGCCCCGGCGCATTCTGCGGCATTCGCGCACCACTCGCCGGGAAATCGACCGGTTGCGGCGTCTAGGCTGGAAAAACGAAGCAGCGATCCCGCCGGATGGTCAACCACATCACCCGGCCCGGATTGGGCACGAACACGTTCGGAACGGTCGCCTTGAGGATCGAGCCGTCATAGTCCATCCGAAACTCGATCAGGCTTTCGTTGCCCAGAAAGCGAGCGCGCTCGACCACGCCGCGGGCCGCAACACCATCGGTCGCCGTCGGCAGCGGTCCCTTGCCGTTGCGATCAAAGTCCAGCCGCACATGCTGAGGGCGGAAAACGATTTCGACGTCCGTGCCATCGGGAACGCCCGGCGCCAGGAATTGACCAAATGGCGTTTGCGCCAATGCTCCATTCACCTGGGAATGCAACACATTGACATCACTAAAAAATGCCACGGCAGCCTTGTCTACGGGTCGGGTGTAGACATTGTAGGGCGCGCCCTGCTGCACGATCTTGCCGCGGCGCATCAGTGCAATCTCGTCGGCCATGCGCATCGCTTCTTCGGGCTCGTGCGTGACCAGCAGCACGGCGGCGTCCTCTTCCTTGAGGATGGCGAGGGTCTCGTCGCGGATGCCGTCGCGCAGACGGTTGTCCAGGCCAGAAAACGGCTCGTCCATCAGCATGATCCGCGGACGCGGCGCCAACGCTCGGGCCAGCGCGACCCGCTGCTGCTCGCCCCCTGACAGTTGATGCGGAAACCCGTCGATATGGCGGATCAGGTCGACCTTTCTCAGCAACTCTTCGACACGTTCCCGTTTTTGCTCTTTGGCCCCCTTCAGGCCAAAAGCCACGTTGTCGGCCACGCTGAGGTGCGGAAACAAAGCGAAATCCTGGAACATCAGTCCGATCTCGCGACGTTCCGGCGGCACCCTGAACACCGTGTCACAGACCAACTTGCCATCGACGTAGATTTCGCCCGAGTCCTGCATTTCGACGCCGGCAATCATCCGCAACGTAGTGGATTTGCCGCACCCCGACGGGCCCAGCAGACAGGTCACCTGCCCCGCCTGAACGGTCAGCGAGACATCATCCACCACCGTGCGCCCGCCGAACCGGCAGACCAGATTGCGGATTTCCAATCGCGGAGGAGCTGTGTTGATTGCCACCGACGGACCCCAATTGCCTTTTCCCGATCAATTTCATCGGGCTTGCGCCGGGATAACAACCCCGCCCATCGGGCGCAAGAGAGGCGCTAGGCTAGCAACTCGAACGGCACGCCCGCGCGGACCTTGCCATTGACCTGAATCTCAAGCCTGTGCGGCCCCGGAACCAGCCGAAACGTGGTGGCGTCGCCCTTGAGTTTGTGACGCTTGCTCAGCCGCAGGCGGCCATCTGACAGATTGGCCTGCTTGAGCTTGTGAACCTTAGGTGAGATTTTCCCGCCAGGTCGCTGAAAATGCACGATATAGTCAATCAAGACCGGATGATCACCGGGGCCTGATACCGAGACGGCGAACTCCAGAACCCCGCCGATGCGGGCCTCGCCATTCACCGCAACATCCACCTCCAGAGGTGCGTCGGGATCGTAGCCCAGCAGCGCCATCGCCCCGTCATGGCCGGACTTGACCAGCCCGCGCAGCGCGTGTGCGGTGATCCACCGCATCTCGCCGGCCTCCTGCGCGCCCGAGGCATCCCACGCCTTCAGGCGGTTCAATGCCAAGTCGGGGTCTTTCTTGGTGATGTCGTTGAGATGGTTCGCCACCGACCGCGTGACATAGCGCGTCGGATCCGAGTGCAACCGATCCAGCAGCGGCAGCGGGTCCCTCAGGTCCAGCCCGACCGCCTGCCCCCAGGGCAGCCGTGGGCGCGTGCCTTCGGAGACCAGCCGCCGGACGTGATAGCTGGAATGCCCGCACCAGTCCTGCATCCGATCCAGCACCAGATTGGGATGACTGTTCAGAAAAGGCCGGATCGCCCATTCCATCGAAAATCGCTGAGTGATCTCTGCAAGCACATCCAGCGCCACGTCGGGATGGTCCGCGCCGACCTGCGCCACCCACTCACCCAATGGGGCAAAGATGAAGTCACCGAAATCATCATCGCTCAGGGTCGGATCCAAAGGCGGCGGCAAGGCGCGCAGGATCACCGGGGCCACGTCGGGCAGCGCGCCGGGAAAGGCCGTCTGCAAACAATCGGCAATCCACGCGATCCGCTGCTTCAGCTCCAGCTCCGGTAGGCGCGACATGACCCGAGCCTCGAACGACTCACCGTCAAAACCGGGGTCGGCCTGCGTGAACAGGCCGGCCAGGTAACGGGCCTTTTCCGCGTTGAACAGCTGATCCTTCAGCGAAAACCCCTGCGCCACGGTCACATCGTCAGGTTGGTCGCGCCACCATCCAGCAGGATGTTCTGCCCCACGATGAACCCGGCATGTTGCGAGCACAGAAACGCGCAAGTCGCGCCGAATTCCTGCCGCGTACCATAGCGCCGCGCCGGGATCGTGGCCGCGCGCTCGGCCCGTGCCTCGTCCAGCGAGATGCCCTTCTGCGCCGAAACCCCGGCATCCAGCGAGTCCGCCCGGTCGGTGGCATGAATGCCGGGCAACAGGTTGTTGATGGTCACGCCGTAGGGCGCAACCTGCCGCGCGGTTCCGGCCACATAGCCGGTCAGCCCCGTGCGCGCAGCGTTCGACAGGCCCAGCACCGCGATGGGCGCCCGCACAGATTGCGAGGTGATGTTCACCACCCGGCCCCAACCCTTGTCCATCATTGACGGCAACAGCGCCTTCATTAAGGCGATCGGCGTCAGCATGTTGGCATCCAGCGCCTTGATGAAATCCTCGCGGTCCCAGTCCGACCACAGGCCCGGCGGCGGGCCACCGGCGTTTGTCACAAGGATATCAACGCCCTGCGCGGCCTCGATCACCTGCGCCTGGCCTTCGGGGGTGGTCACATCGCAGGCCACGGTCTGCA
>NZ_JBXWSK010000044.1:0-27443 GCF_059613385.1 Ruegeria sp. BHSA162 | reverse complement strand
TCGAAATCCCGCAGGCCCGCAGGGTCGGTCAGCCGGTGCTGGATGATGTACCGCGCCATCGAGCCGCGAGCCTTTTTGGCGAAGAAGCTGACGATCTTCGGTGCGCCGTCCTTGTCCTCCATGAAGACAGGGGTGATGACCCGCAGTTTCAGCGCCTTGGGGGTCACCGCGCCGAAATACTCCTGGCTGGCGCAGTTCACTAGCGTACCGGTGCCGATCTCGTCGGCCTGCGCATTCAGCGCCTTGCTCAGCTGGTCGCGCCAATAGTCGTACAAGGACGTGCCGCGTCGGGTCTTCAGCCGGCTGCCCATTTCCAGCCGATAGGGCTGAATGGCGTCCAGCGGGCGCAACAGGCCATAAAGCCCCGACAGGATGCGCAGATGGTTCTGCGCCCAGGCCAGTTCGTCGACGTCCAGCGAAGCGGCCTCGAGCCCCTGATAGGTGTCGCCGGCAAAGGCCAGCGCGGCTGGGCGGGTGGCCTCGGGCTGCGGCGCGTCGGCAAAGGCGCGGAACCGGTCACGGTTCAGTCGGGCCAGATCGTCGCTGAGGCTCATCAGCTTTTTCAGATCCCCCAGCGTCAGGTTGCGCGCGGTCTTAGCCAGCCGGATCGCGTCGTCCTGAAAATCGGGCTGAGTCGGTGCCACGTCCCGCTCTGCCCAGTCCAGCCGCTTGGCCGGAGAGATCACCACCAGCATGTCTGCCCCCGTGTTCGTGCCTGCCTGCCGATACCTAGCCCGCCGCGCGCAGCACGTCCAGAAAGGCGGCCGAAAATCGTTCGGCGCGGCGGTCGCCCAGTATCTGCTCCAACGCG
The DNA here is from genome assembly GCF_059613385.1 of Ruegeria sp. BHSA162. Taxonomy (NCBI): domain Bacteria; kingdom Pseudomonadati; phylum Pseudomonadota; class Alphaproteobacteria; order Rhodobacterales; family Roseobacteraceae; genus Ruegeria; species Ruegeria sp. BHSA162. The sequence continues at coordinate 26,632 of NZ_JBXWSK010000044.1, read as the reverse complement.
CGTTCGTCGCCGGGGCGCATCTGCGCCACCTTGGCCAGTTGCGAAGCCGAGCAGCTGAGTGGTTTGTCGATCCCGTCCGGGCCTCGGGCCAACTGCGCCTGCACCTCGAGCAGACGGTCATAGATATTTCCCTGTTCGCGCCCGGCCAGCTTGCGGCGCGCCGGGTGGACCGCCTGCGCCTCGCCCGCGATTACTTCGAGGAAGGTGTCGCCGTAGCGGTCCAGTTTTTTCGCGCCGACACCGCCGATCCGGGCCATCTCGTCCAGGGTCATGGGGCGTTTTTCCGCCATCTCGATCAGCGTACGGTCGGGGAAGATGACATAGGCGGGCACCCGGGCGGCCTCGGCCAGCGCGCGGCGCTTGGCCTTGAGGGCCGACAGCAGGGGCGCGTCCTCTTCCGAGACCATCATCTTGACAGCGGGCCGCCGGGTGGCCTTGCCCAGCGTGTCCTTGCGGAGGGTGATCTGCGCCTCGCCCTTCAGGATCGGCTTGGCGGCCTCGGTCATGCGCAAGGCGCCGTGGCGTTCAGGGTCGGGGCGGACAAGGTCGTGGCCCATCATCTGCCGGAAGATCGCCTGCCATTGCGGGCGCGACCAGTCCTTGCCGATGCCGTAGGTGGGCAATTCGTCGTGCCGCCGCGCGCGGATCTTGTCGGTTTCGTTGCCCAAGAGGATGTCGATCAGGTGTCCCGAGCCGAACCATTCCTCGGTGCGCAGGATCGCCGACAGGGCCATGCGCACGGGCGTGGTGCCTTCGAACAACTCGGGCGGGCTGTCGCACAGGTCGCATTTGCCGCAGGGCTGAGCCTCTTCCCCAAAATAGCCCAGCAGAGTCTGGCGGCGGCAATGCAACGCCTCGGCCAGACCCAGCAGCGCGTTCAGGCGGGCATGGTCGGCGGCGCGGCGTTCGGGCGGGGCCAGCCCCTCGTCGATCTGGCTGCGGCGCAGGCGGATGTCGTCGGGGCCGAACAGGGTCAGGGTCTCGGCCGGCCCACCGTCGCGTCCGGCGCGGCCGATTTCCTGGTAATAGGCCTCGATCGATTTCGGCAGGTCCGCATGGGCGACCCAGCGGATGTCGGGCTTGTCGATGCCCATGCCGAAGGCCACGGTGGCCACCACGATCAGCCCGTCCTCGCGCGCGAAACGGGTTTCGACGATGCGGCGGTCCTCGGCCTCCATCCCGCCGTGGTAGTGGCAGGCGCTGTGGCCCTGTTCGCGCAGGGCCTGCGCCAGCACTTCGGTCTTGTTGCGGGTGCCGCAATAGACGATGCCCGACTGGCCCCGGCGGGCGTCGGCGAAATCCAGGATCTGCTTGCGCGGGCTGTCCTTGGCGGCAAAGGCCAGGTGGATGTTCGGGCGATCAAAGCCGCGCAGGAACTTGCGCGGGGGCGTGCCGTCGAACAGTTTCTCGACGATCTCGTCCTGGGTTTCCGCATCCGCCGTGGCGGTGAAGGCGGCCAAGGGCACGTTCAGCGCGCGCCGCAGCTCTCCGATCCGCAGATAGTCGGGGCGGAAATCATGGCCCCACTGGCTGACGCAATGCGCCTCGTCCACGGCGATCAGGCTGACATTGATCCGCCGCAGCATCCCCAGCGCCGACCCGGCGGCCAGCCGCTCGGGCGCCATATACAGCAGTTTCAGCCGCCCGGCCTCGAGCGCCTCCCACACGGCATCGGTTTCCTCGGGTGTGTTGCCCGAGGTCAGCGCGCCGGCCTCGACCCCGGCCTCTTGCAACCCCCGCACCTGGTCGCGCATCAGGGCGATCAGCGGCGAAATCACCACCGTGACCCCGTCGCGCAGCAGGGCAGGCAGTTGGAAACACAGGGATTTGCCGCCCCCGGTGGGCATGATGGCCAGCACGTTCTCGCCGGCGGTCACGGCATCGACGATCTCTTCCTGCCCGGGGCGGAAGTCATCGAATCCAAAGACATCTCGCAGCAGAGGCGCGGCGTCGAACATGTGCGGGGGTGCCCTGTTTCAAGATTTGACTGCTCTTGATCGGACAATCACACAGTCGGAATCGGGGAACAAGAGGTCAGTAGAAATAGACCGCGTTGTTGATAAGGATGATCCGCAGCGCATAGACCCCGATCAGCACCACCAGAGGCGTCAGGTCCAGACCGCCCATGTTGGGCAGAATGCGGCGGATCGGGCCGTATATCGGCTCGAGCAGGCGGTTCAGGCCGTACCAGATCTGGGCGACCAGCTGTTGATGCAGGTTCAGGACCTGGAAGTTGATCAGCCAGCTCATGATCACATGGGCCAGGATGATGAACCAGGCGATGTCCAGGATCAGCAGCAGGATTTGGATCAGCGACAGCATGAGCACCTCGTTTTCCGTACGGCCTGAGACCTAAGTGCCCAAGCGGCAATAGGCAAGCCCGCAGTCACAGAACGCTTGCGAAATGGCCCAAAGGCCCGTCTTATGAAATCAAAAGCAGGCAAGGGGCAGAGATGGCAGAGATTTCCAAGCGCAGGCGCATCTGGGGCTGGTGGTTTTTCGACTGGGCCAGCCAGCCGTATCACACCCTGTTGGTGACCTTTGTCTTTGGCCCGTATTTCGCCGGTGTTGCGGCTGAATATTACGCAACCGCCGGGATGGATGCCGAAGCTGCCGCCGCGCAGGCGCAGACGGTCTGGGCCAACTGCCTGACGATCACCGGTCTGATCATCGCTTTCGGCGCGCCGCTCTTGGGGGCGATGGCCGATGTCTCGGGGCGGCGCATCCCGTGGATCTTTGCCTTTTCGGTGATGTATGCCGTGGGCTCCGCGGCGCTGTGGTTCACGCTGCCGGACGGGTCGAACATGTGGCTGATGCTGTCGGCCTTCGGTCTGGGCTTCGTGGGGGCCGAATACGCGCTGATCTTCATCAACTCGCAACTGCCCGATCTGGGGGGCGACGATGAGGTGGGCGAGATCTCGGGCTCGGGCTTTGCCTTCGGCTATTTCGGCGGGCTGATTTCCTTGGCGATCATGCTGGCGCTGTTCGTCGAGCAGCCCAACGGGAAGACGCTGATCGGGATGGAGCCGCTGTTCGGTCTGGACGCCGGCACGCGCGAAGGCACGCGTTTCGTGGGGCCGTTCACCGCCGGGTGGTTCATCCTGTTCATGGTCCCGTATTTCCTGTGGGTGCGCGACGATCCCGCCGCCGACAAAAAGGGCAGCGTATCCGAGGCGCTGAGCCTGCTGGGCAAATCCGTGGCTGCCTTGCGGCACCGGGTCAGCCTTGCCAGCTATCTGGGGTCATCGATGTTCTACCGGGACGCCCTGAACGGGCTGTACAGTTTCGGCGGCGTCTATGCGCGGCTGGTGTTGGAATGGGACCTGATCAAGATTGGCGTCTTCGGCATCATCAGCGTGCTGGCTTCGGCAGTCTTCGCCTGGATCGGCGGCAAGCTGGACCGGAAATTCGGCCCCAAGCCGGTGATCCTGACCGCGATCTGGGTTCTGATCCTGGTCTGCACCACCATCGTGTCGATGGACCGGACGCAGATCTTCGGCATCGCCCTGGCACAAGGCTCGGGCCTGCCGGACATGGTGTTCTTTGGCTGCGGCATCCTGATCGGCGGGATGGGGGGCATTCTGCAATCGGCCAGCCGGTCGTTGATGGTGCGCCACACCGATCCGGCCGCCCCGGTCGAGAGCTTTGGCCTTTATGGTCTGTCGGGCCGCGCCACCGCTTTTGCGGCGCCTTTGATGATCGGAATTGCAACAACCGCGACCGGCAGCGCGCGGTTGGGGGTGTCTCCGATCGTCGGGTTGTTTATTCTGGGATTGTTCCTAATGCGCTGGGTCAAACCGGAAGGGGATCAGAGCAGATGATTTCATTACGTTTTTTGGTGTTTTTGGCAGGAATTGCGCTGGCCGGGGCGGCTGGGGCCCAACCGCTGGCCAAGCAGTTGTTCGGGGCTCAGAAGTACAGTTCGCAACAAAAACCGGCCGCTTTCGGCAGTTATTCGCGCGGATGCGCCGCCGGATCGGTGCAACTGCCCGAGACCGGACCCACCTGGCAGGCGATGCGTCTGTCGCGCAACCGCAACTGGGGCCACCCGCAGTCCATCGACTTCGTGCAGGACCTCAGCCGTTTTGCGGCAAAGCAACCGGGGTGGAACGGGCTTTACATCGGGGATATCAGCCAGCCGCGGGGCGGGCCTATGACCTCGGGCCACCGCAGCCACCAGCTTGGCTTGGACATCGACATCTGGATGCTGCCCGGTGACAACATGCGCCTGTCGCGCAAGGCGCGCGAGAACATCTCGTCGATCTCCTTGCGGCGCTCGAACGGCGCCTATGTGAACGGCAACTGGACGAAACAGCACCACGCCATCCTGCGCGAGGCGGCCAAGGACAAACGCGTGGCCCGCATCTTCGTGTTTCCGGGCGCCAAGGTGCAGATGTGCAAGGAAGAGAAGGGCAACCGTGCCTATCTGCGCAAGATCCGGCCCTGGTGGGGGCATCATTATCACTTCCACGTCCGGCTGAACTGCCCGCGCGGCTCGCGCGGGTGCGTCAATCAGGATCCGCCGCCCAAGGGTGACGGCTGCGCCGAGGCCGAACAGTGGGTGCGCAACATCCTGAACCCGCCGCCGCCCGACCCCAACGCGCCGCCTCCGAAGAAACGTCGTGAGTATGTTCTGGCGGATCTGCCCCAGCAATGCGCCGCCGTCTTGCAGTCCAACTGATCGCCAGCCTGTTTCTGGCCGGTTCCGCCTGGGCGGTCGAAGTCAAATCGGCCGAATATCTGGGCAGCTTTGCATGGCGCGCCGGCCATGACTGGTTCGGCGGGTTTTCCGCCATCCATGTCTCGGATGACGGGCAGCTCGCATGGGTGCTGAGCGACCGCTCCACCCTGGCATCGGTCCGCATCGACCGGGATGGCGATGAGATTGTCGGCATCCGTATTGTTGGCCACTGGCCGGTTCTGTCCAGCCGGGGACGGATCATGCCCGGCAGCTCGGGTGACTCCGAGGGGCTGGCGCTGGCGCCGGATGGCAGCTTCTTCATTTCGTTCGAAGGCGTGCATCGCGTGGCCCGTTATGCCGCGCCCGGTGCCCATGCTCAGGTGCTGCCGCGCCCCAAGGCCTTTGACGCGCTCGACCAGAATGGTTCGTTCGAGGGGCTGGCCATCGACGCCCAGGGTCGCCTGTACACGTTGCCCGAGAAAAGCCGCACGGCAAATGGCGACATTCCGGTCTATCTGTGGAACGGGCGCGCCTGGTCCACGCCCTTTGTCCTGACGCAGCGGGACGGTTTTCTGCCCGTAGCGGCCGATTTCGGTCCGGACGGGCGGTTCTACGTTCTGGAACGCGCGGTCTCGCTGACCGGGTTCCGGTCGCGTTTGCGTCGGTGGCGGATCGCGGGTGATACACCTGCGGCCGAGGAAATCCTGTTCCAGACCGGAACCGGAACCCATGACAATCTCGAGGGGCTGTCGGTCTGGCGCGACGGGCAGGGGCGGTTGCGGGCCACGATGATCTCGGACGACAACTTTCTGGCCCTGCAGCGTACCGAACTGGTCGAGTATCTGCTGCCGGATTGACACGGGCCGATCCCGGGTCTAGAAGCGCGGCTTGCCTTGGGACGGTCCCTTGGCCAAGTCGCCGCTACCTTGTCAAAACGGGCATCAGAACATGCAACGCAACTTTATCCCCGGCATTCTTGCCATGGCCGCCATCGTCGTGGCCTCGAACATCCTGGTCCAGTTCCTGATCTTTGATGGGCTGTTGACCTGGGGTGCCTTCACCTACCCGCTGGCCTTTCTGGTCACCGACATCATGAACCGCGTCTATGGCGTGGGCCCGGCCCGCAAGGTCGTCTTCGCGGGCTTCGTCACCGGCGTGATCTGCTCGCTGATCGGCAGCCAGATCATGCTGCAGGGCGACGGCTTCACCTACGTCGCCGTGCCGCTGCGCATCGCCGTGGCTTCGGGAACGGCGTTCCTGATCGCGCAGCTGACCGACGTCACCGTGTTCAACGCCATGCGTGAAGGCCGCTGGTGGCGCGCGCCGCTGGTATCCACCCTGGTCGGATCGGCGCTGGATACCGCGATCTTCTTCACCATCGCCTTCTCGGCCTCGGTGACCTTCTTCGGCGCCGATGCGGATGCGGCCATCAACTGGGCGTGGGAGCCTGTGCCCTTCATGCTGTCGGGCCCCGAGGCGCCTCTGTGGGTGACGCTGGCATTTGCAGACTGGCTGGTGAAGCTGTCGCTGGCTTTGGTCGCGCTTATCCCCTTCAAGGTGATCGTCGCGCGCCTGACCGCACAGCCCGCGTAAAAAACGCTTTGAGAATGGCACAAGTTGTGTCACCATCCTTTTCAACCGCAACAGATAGAAAAGGAGGTGATCCAGTGTCGAGAAAGAGATTGGAGAGAGGTGTCGGAACAACCGGGGGGACCGCCTGCTAGGGCAGCCCTTGGCGGAGCGCGCGCTCCGGCTGGTCGATTGATCTAACCGACCCGACCTCCTGAACTTTCGAAGGGCCGTCCCGCCGGGGCGGCCCTTTCTGTTTCCGGGTGGCGCCTGTAAGGTCGCGCCCATGTTGCGCATCACCGACGATATCACCCTGCACGATTGGGAAATGACCGAGAGCTTCATCCGCGCTTCGGGGCCCGGCGGGCAGAACGTGAACAAGGTCTCGACCGCGGTCGAGCTGCGCTTCGAGGCGGCGCGCTCGCCCTCGCTGCCCGATCCGGTCAAGGCGCGGCTGAAACGGCTGGCCGGGCGGCGCTGGACCAAGGATGGTGCAATCATCATCCAATGCAACGAAACCCGCAGCCAGGCCCGTAACCGCGAGATCGCCCGCGCCCGTCTGGCCGAGCTGATCGGCAAGGCGCTGGTCAAACCCAAGCGGCGGATCGCGACGAAACCCACCTATGGATCGGTCAAGCGCCGGCTGGCGGCGAAAAAGGCCCGGTCCGACGTCAAGGCGCTGCGCGGCAAGGTGGCGGAAGATTGATCTGGCATCTTTCCCTGCCGTTGCTAGTCTGACCGCGACAGGCGGCAGGGAGGCAAGGCCATGAGGCTGGAGGGAAAAACCGCAATCGTGACCGGCGGCGCATCCGGGTTCGGGGCCGGGATCGTACAGAAATTCTTGTCCGAAGGCGCACGGGTGATGATCGCCGACATCAACGGGGATGCCGCGCGTCACATGGCGGCAACGCTGGGCCCTCTGGCCGATCACCACCAGGTTGATGTCTCCGACAGCGACTCAGTCCAGGCGATGGCGGACGCGGCTCTGGGACTTTACGGCCATCTCGACATTCTGGTGAACAATGCTGGTGTGACCCACCTGCCGACGCCGCTGGAGGAGGTCAGCGAAGAAGACTTCGACCGCGTCTATCGTGTGAACATGAAGTCGGTCTTTCTGACTGCGCGGGCGCTGGTGCCACATATGAAATCGCGCGGGGCGGGGGCGATCCTGAACGTCGCCTCGACCGCCGGATTGTCGCCGCGCCCGAATCTGAACTGGTACAACGCCTCCAAGGGCTGGATGATCACCGCGACCAAGACGATGGCGGTCGAACTGGCCCCCTCTGGTGTCCGCGTGAACGCGATCTGCCCGGTAGCGGGGGAAACGCCCCTGCTGAAATCCTTCATGGGCGAGGACACGCCCGAAATTCGCGCCAAATTCCTGTCGACCATCCCGTTGGGCCGGTTCTCGACCCCGCAGGACATGGGCAACGCCGCCTGTTTCCTATGCTCGGACGAGGCCAGCATGATCACCGGTGCCGCGCTTGAGGTGGACGGGGGCCGCTGTATCTGAACACCCCTTCATCTGGCCCGAAATATCCCCGCCGGAGGCAGCGCGCACCAGCGCGCTTTCCCGCAGTAAAGGACAAATCCGCATGACCCCCGGACCCAGAAACCTGATCACCGACGTACCCGGCCTGCTGGTGGGCAACGCTCAGGGCGCGGCTCTGAAATCCGGTGTCACCGTCCTGACCGGAGATCAGCCCCTGCGGGCCTCGGTTCATGTGATGGGGGGCGCCCCCGGCACGCGTGAGACCGATCTGCTGGCGGCCGACAAGACCGTCGACCGGGTGGATGCGATCGTGCTTTCGGGGGGCTCGGCCTTCGGGCTGGATGCCTGTTCGGGCGTGATGGATGCGCTGCATGCACAGGGTCGCGGGTTTCAGGTGGGGCCGGCTGTGGTGCCGATCGTACCCGGGGCGATTCTGTTCGACCTGCTGAACGGCGGCGACAAGGCGTGGGGTGAAAACCCGTACCGCGCCTTGGGCCGGGCCGCATTTGACGCCGCGGCGGAGACGTTCGATCTGGGCAGCGCCGGGGCCGGAACCGGCGCGCTGACGGCCATGTGCAAGGGCGGGCTGGGCTCCGCCTCGGCGGCGTTGCCTGGCGGCGTGACCGTGGGTGCGCTGGTTGCGACCAACCCGCTGGGCAGCGTCACCACTCCGGGCGACCGGCATTTCTGGGCCGCCCCGTTCGAGATCGGGGCCGAGTTTGGCGGGCTGGGGCCGGATGCGGCGTCCGGTCTGGGGGACCCCGCGCCCAGCCGCAAGGCCCGGGCGATGGGCCATCCCCCGCCCGACAAGGCCAACACGACCATCGCCATCGTCGCCACCGATGCCGCCCTGACCAAACCGCAATGCCAGCGCATGGCGGTGGCCGCCCATGACGGGATCGCCCGCGCCATCCTGCCCGCCCACACGCCGGGCGATGGCGACCTAGTGTTCGGCGTCAGCACGGGACGGATCCCTTCGGCCGAGGCCGATCTGGCCCTGCTGGGTCACGCCGCGGCTCTGTGCCTGACCCGTGCCATCGCACGCGCGGTCTACCATGCGAAACCGGCGCCAGGCGACCTGTTGCCGTGCTGGTCGGATCTGCAAAATACGCCTTGAAAATATACCTTTTCGGCTGCGTCAGGTCGCCGCCGCGCGTCAAATTGCGCATTGACTCTGCGCGCGTTTGATACTGGTTAAAGGGCAGCCAATTCATATCGGAGCAACGCCAATGAAACGTATCATCGCGACTGCCATCGTCGGCCTGCTGGCTGTGCCGGCCCTGGCCGAAGGCGACGCCGAAGCCGGCGCCAAGACCTTCAACAAGTGCAAGTCCTGCCACATGATCGCAACGCCGGACGGCGAAGCCATCGTCAAGGGCGGCAAAACCGGGCCGAACCTCTACGGCATTGCAGGCCGTACCGCCGGCACCGAGGAAGGCTTCAAATACGGCGACAGCCTGGTTGCGGCCGGCGAAAAAGGTCTGGTCTGGGACGAAGAAAGCTTTGTCGCCTATGTTCAGGACCCCAAGGCGTTCCTGAAAGACTACCTGGGTGAAACCTCGGCCAAGTCGAAGATGACCTTCAAGCTGAAAAGCGGTGGCGAGGACGTCTTTGCCTATCTGCAGAGCGTTTCGGCCGAATAAGCCGCACTTGCTGAAAAATCGGAACAAGTACAAAAGGCCGCAGCCCTGCGGCCTTTCGTGCGCTTGATTGAAACGTCGATCATCGCCAGTTTTGTCGCAGACAAAAAACACTGCGCCCAACCCGCCAGCGCATCGCGCCCAGTCGCCGATGCCGCCAGACCGGCGCAGTCACATCAGGAGAGGACAGATGGGAATCATGATCCCGGCTTGGGTTCATGGCGAGCTGACACCCGTGGACAAGCTGGAAGCCCACGAAAAGGGGCTCAAGCACAAGGCGGTCTCGGTCTTCGTCGTGCGGGGCACCGAGATTCTGATGCAGCGCCGCGCGCTGGGCAAGTATCACACGCCCGGCCTGTGGGCGAATACCTGTTGCACCCATCCCGACTGGGACGAAAACTCCTCGGACTGCGCCGTGCGCCGCCTGCGCGAGGAGTTGGGCATCACCGGGCTGTATCCCGAATACCGGCACCGGCTGGAATATCACGCGGATGTCGGCAACGGGATGGTCGAGAACGAGGTCGTGGACGTGTTCCTGGCGCATGTACGCGGGCCGCTGAAGATCGAGCCCAATCCCGACGAGGTGATGGAGATCCGCTGGATCGACTACCACGATCTGCTGGCCGAAGTGCGCCGTCATCCCGAACGGTTCACCCCGTGGCTGAAGATCTACCTGCACAACCACGCCGACACGATCTTTGGCCCCGACCTGATCATCTCGGCCAAATCCTGACGCGCCCATCTTGCAAGGGCTGACGAAGCCGCATACATCACGGCGTCATGGCCAAGCAGAAGACAGACCCCAACTACAAGGTGATCGCCGAAAACCGGCGGGCCCGCTTCGATTACGCGATCGAAGAGGATATCGAGTGCGGCATCGTGCTGGAAGGGTCCGAGGTCAAGTCTCTGCGCGCGGGCGGGGCCAACATCGCCGAAAGCTATGCCGCGGTCGAGGATGGCGAACTGTGGCTGATCAACAGCTACATCGCGCCCTACGAACAGGCCAAGGCGTTCAAGCACGAGGAGCGCCGCCGGCGCAAGCTGCTGGTGTCCCGCAAAGAGCTGTCGAACCTGTGGAACGCCACGCAGCGCAAGGGCATGACGCTGGTGCCGCTGGTGCTGTATTTCAACCACAAGGGCCGGGCCAAGCTGAAGATCGGCATCGCCAAGGGCAAGAAGATCCACGACAAGCGCGAAACCCAGGCCAAGCGCGACTGGTCTCGCCAAAAACAGCGCCTGCTGAAGGATCACAGCTGACCCGGGCTGCTCCGCGGATCAGGATGAATCAGAACGCCATGGTGGCCTGCACCGCCCGCTGCCAGCGCGCATAGGCCGCTTCGCGGTCAGCCTCGGGCAGGATCGGTTCGAACCGCTGGTCCAGCGCCCAGGTGTCGGCGAATCCCGCCTGATCGGGATAGACCCCGGCCTTCATCCCGGCCAGCCAGGCCGCGCCCAGCGCCGTGGTTTCCTGCATCACCGGCCGGTCGACCGGCGCGCCCAGAATGTCCGACAGACCCTGCATCGCCCAGTCGGACGCGCTCATCCCGCCATCGACCCGCAGGATCACGTCCGCGTCGGCGCCCCAGTCGCCCTGCATCGCGTGCCATAGGTCGCGGGTCTGGAAGGCGATGCTTTCCAACGTGGCTCGTGCGATCTCGGCCCGGCCCGAGTTGCGGGTCAGACCGAACATGGCGCCGCGGCAGTCGGGCTTCCAATAGGGCGCGCCCAGCCCGGTGAAGGCGGGCACCAGAACCACATGCTGGTTGGGGTCGGCCTGCGCGGCCAGTTCGCCGCTTTGCGGGGCCGAGTCGATGATCCGCAGCGCGTCGCGCAGCCACTGCACCGCCGCGCCCGCGATGAAGATCGAGCCTTCCAGCGCATAGGTCCGCTGACCGTCCAGCTGATAGGCGATGGTGGTCAGCAGGCGGTTTTTCGACTCCACCGGCTGCGTGCCGGTGTTGAGCAGCGCAAAACAGCCCGTGCCATAGGTGGATTTCATCATGCCCGGTTGGAAACAGGCCTGCCCGATCGTGGCGGCCTGCTGGTCACCGGCCACGCCCAGAATCGGGATCGCCCCGCCGAACAGGCCGGTCTGGCCGAAATCGGCCGCGCAGTCGCGCACCTCGGGCAGCATCGACAGCGGCACGTCCAGCAGATCGCAGATCTCGGCGCTCCAGTTGCCCCTGTGGATGTCGAACAGCAGGGTGCGCGCGGCGTTGGTGGCGTCGGTGGCGTGGACACGGCCCTCGGTCAGGCGCCAGATCAGGAAACTGTCGATGGTGCCGAACAGCAGCTCGCCCGCCTCGGCCCGGTCGCGCGCGCCGGGTACGGTGTCCAGTATCCACTTGACCTTGGTACCCGAGAAATACGGGTCGAGCAGCAGGCCGGTCTGGGCGGTCACGTCATCCTCGCAGCCCGCGTCGCGGAACCGCTGGCAGATTTCGGCGGTGCGGCGGTCCTGCCAGACGATCGCGTTGTGGATGGCCTTGCCGGTCGTCTTGTCCCAGACCACGGTGGTTTCGCGCTGGTTGGTGATGCCGATCCCGGCGATCTGGTCGGGCGAGGCACCGACCTCGTTTATCACCTGCCGGCAGACGTTCAGGACGCTGTCCCAGATTTCCTCGGGGTCGTGCTCGACCCAGCCTTCCTGTGGGAAATACTGGGTGAATTCCTGCTGTGCGGTGCCCACGCGCTGCATCTGCGCGTCGAACAGGATCGCGCGCGAGGACGTGGTGCCCTGATCGATTGCCAGAATAAAGGTCATGCCCGTGTTCCCCCCCGGTCGTCATTTTCAGGGGACATTAGGCGATTGGTCGGGGCCGTTCCAGACCCCAGTTTCAGGCCACAGGCACGTCGATATTGTCGATCAGGCGCACGCCTTCCAGCCAGGCGGTGGCGAACAGGCGCGCGGGGCGGGTGGCGGCGGTCAGCGGCGCAAGCGTTTCGGCGCAGCGCAGGTCGATATATTCCACTTCGGAAAAGCCCGCCGCCAGCAGCGTGTCGCGGGCCGGCCCCACCAGATCCGCGAATGCGGCGCCGCGCGCCAGCTGCCCGGCCATGTCCTGCATCACCGCATGCATCCGCGCCCCGGTCGCCAGCCCCTGGTCCGACAGGCGCAGATTGCGCGAGGACATCGCCAAACCCGAGGGCTCGCGCACGGTGGGGCAGCCGATCACCTCGATCGGGATGTCCAAATCACGGGCCATGCGGCGCACGACCATCAACTGCTGATAGTCCTTTTCCCCGAAATAGGCCCTGTCTGCCTGCGTCTGCAGGAACAGTTTCGCCACGACGGTCGCCACGCCGTCGAAATGTCCGGGGCGGAATTCGCCCTCCATCACGTCGGTCAGTCCGGCGACGGAGACGGTGGTGGCGAACCCGTCCGGATAGATCTGGTCAGGGTCGGGGACATAGATCGCATCAACCCCCAGCGGCGCCAGCTTGGCCGCGTCGTCCTGCTCGGTGCGGGGGTACTTGGCCAGATCCTCGGGGTTGTTGAACTGCTTGGGGTTGACGAAGATCGTCACGATCACCCGGTCGCAATCGGTCCGCGCCGCCTGTGCCAGCGACAGGTGCCCCTGATGCAGCGCGCCCATGGTGGGCACCACGCCGATGGTCTGGCCCGCGCGGCGCCAGGCCTGGGTCTTGGCGCGCAGCTCCGAAAGGGTGCGCAGGATGGGCGCGGTCATGCCTTGCCCCCCTTGGCAGGGGCCTGATCGGCAAACACATGTTCGGCCGCGGGGAAGGTGCGGGCGCGCACCTCGGCGGCGTATTCGGCGATGGCGGCCTCGGCCAGCGGGCCCAGATCGGCATAGCGTTTGACGAATTTCGGTTTGAAGGCCGTGAAAAAGCCCAACATGTCGTCAACCACCAGGATCTGACCGTCACAGCCGGCCGAGGCTCCAATGCCGATGGTGGGGATGGGCAGCTCGGCGGTGATCCGGTCGGCCAGCCCCTGCGGAACCTTCTCGAGCACGACCGAAAACGCCCCGGCCTCGGCCACGGCGCGGGCGTCGGCCAGCACCGTCTCGGCCTGTTCGTCGCGGCCCTGCACCTTATAGCCGCCCAGCGTGTTGATCGATTGCGGCGTCAGACCCACATGCGCCATCACCGGGATGCCGCGCTTGACCAGAAAGCGGATCGTCTCGGCCATCTCGACCCCGCCTTCCAGCTTGACCGCGCCGGCGCCGGTCTCGGCCATCAGCCGGGCCGCGTTGCGGAAGGCCTGCTCGGGGCTTTCCTCATAGCTGGCAAAGGGCATGTCGATGACCATCATCGCCGTCTCCAGCCCGCGCGCGACGGCCTGCCCGTGCAGGATCATCATCTCCATCGTCACGCCCAGGGTCGAGCTCAGCCCGTGCAGCACCATGCCCACGCTGTCGCCCACCAGGACGAAATCGCAATGGGGGTCCATCAGCCGGGCCATCGGCGTGGTATAGGCGGTCAGGCTGACCAGCGGATCGCCCCCTTTGCGGGCGCGGATATCCTCGGCATTCGGGGCTTTCTTGCGGGCGGTGGCGCTCATGCTCGCTCCTCGCGGGGTTTATGTTGCAGCGCGGCATAGCAGATCGGCAGGGGCCAGAGAAACCCCGGTTGCGCGAACATTTCCTTGAATGACCCAAGGTTTGCAGGGACATTGATTCCGTCTGGGCCGCGTCATCCGCCGCCCATCCGCACATTCTGGGAGGGAATTTACATGACCAAGCCGTTCTTTCGCACCTTTGCCAGCGCCATGGCGCTGGGCGTGGGGCTGCTCGCCTCGCAGGCCATGGCCCGGTCGGACATCACCATCGCCATGCAGCTGGAGCCGCCGCATCTGGACCCGACAAGCGCCGCCGCACAAGCCATCGATTCGGTCGTCTACACCAACGTGTTCGAAGGGCTGACCCGGTTCATGGGCGATGGCTCGGTCGTGCCCGGGCTGGCCGAAAGCTGGGAGATTTCCGAGGACGGAAAGGTCTATACCTTCACGCTGCACGATGGCGTCACCTTCCATGATGGCACCACGATGGATGCCGAGGACGTGAAGTTCAGCCTCGACCGCGCCACCGCCGAGGACAGCGCCAATGCGCAGAAGGCCCTGTTCGCCGGGATCGAAACCGTCGAGGTCGTGGACCCGCTGACCGTCAGAATCACTCTGGCGGAACCCAACGGCAATTTCCTGTTCAACCTGGCCTGGGGCGACGCGGTGATCGTGGCACCCGAAAGCATCGAGGGCATCAAGACCAACCCGGTCGGCACCGGCGCCTACAAGTTCGCCGAATGGGTCCAGGGCGACCGCATCACGTTGGAGCGCAACCCCGATTACTGGGGCGATCAACCCGCGCTGGAGAAGGCCACGTTCAAGTTCATCTCGGACCCTACCGCCGCCTTTGCCGCGATGATGGCCGAGGATGTGGACGTGTTCGACAATTTCCCCGCCCCCGAGAACCTGCCGCAATTCGAGGCCGACCCGCGGTTCCAGGTGCTTGTCGGCTCGACCGAGGGCGAGACCATTCTGGCGACCAACAACAAGAAGCCGCCCTTCGACGATGTGCGGGTGCGGCAGGCGCTGGCCCATGCGATCGACCGCCAGGCGATCATCGACGGCGCGATGTTCGGTTATGGCACGCCGATCGGCACGCATTTCGCGCCGCACAACCCGGCCTATGTCGATCTGACCGGCCAGTCCGCGCATGACCCGGACAAGGCCCGCGCCCTGCTGGCCGAGGCCGGGTTTGCTGACGGGTTCGAAACCACGCTGCACCTGCCGCCGCCCTCCTACGCCCGCCGCGGGGGCGAGATCGTGGCCGCGCAGCTGGCCGAGGTCGGCATCAAGGCCGAGATCATCAACGTGGAATGGGCGCAGTGGCTGGAAACCGTGTTCAAGGGCAAGGATTTCGCCCTGACCATCGTCAGCCATACCGAGCCGATGGACATCGGCATCTATGCCCGGCCGGATTACTACTTCCAATATGACAACCCGGACTTCCAGGCCCTGATGGCGACGCTGAACGCGACCACCGATCCCGATGAACGCACCCGCCTGCTGGGCGAGGCGCAGCGCATGATCGCCGAGGATTACGTCAACGCCTATCTGTTCCAACTTGCCAAGCTGGGCGTGGCCAAGGCCGGGGTTCAGGGCCTGTGGGAAAACGCGCCCACGGCGGCCATCGACTTGACCGCGATCAGCTGGGCGGAATGAACCTTGCGGGTCCGCCCGGCGGGCCCGTTTCCCCATATTAGGGTCTGTTTCAGATGACACGTTGCGTGGTTTCGGTGTTTTTCTTCATGGTCGCCCTGGCCCTGTCGGGGCCCTCGGGCGCGCAAGGGTTGTTTCAGGACGGCCACAGCGCGCTGTTGGGCACCCCGGAAAATCCGGTCGAGGTCGGCGTCGGCATCAAGATCGATCAGATCACCTCGGTCGATCAGAAGGCCGAGAACTATGGCGCCGTGGTCGTGCTGCGGTTTGAATGGAGCGATCCGGCCCTGGCGTTCGATCCGGATGAGCTGGGCCGCGATTTCCGCGTTTTCGATCCGCCGGCCTTCGTGCGCCATGCGGCCGCACGGGATGCCGTGGTTCCGGCCTTCGTCATCCACAACCAGCAGTCCAACCGCTGGGTGCACGAATCCGCGGCCGCCCTGCGCTATGATGGGCATGTGACGTTTGTCGAGAAATCCTCGCTGACGCTGCAGGCGCCGCATTTCAACTTCCTCAGGTTCCCCTTCGACACGCAGGAGTTCCATTTCGAGGTCGTCTCGGTCTTTCCGTCCGACTTCGTGCATTACTACGCGCTGGACCAGTTTTCGGGGCTGGGCGACACGCTGGGCGAAGAGGAGTGGATTCTGGGCAATGCCCGTATGCTGGCCTCGACCACGACCGGCCTGTCGGGCAATGAAAGCGATCAGGTGTCGCTGGTCTTTCAGGGCAAGCGCCACCTGACCTATTATGTCATTCGGGTGTTCCTGCCGATGCTGGTGCTGGTTTTAGTCGGCTGGGCGCTGTTCTTTCTGGACGAATACCGCAAGCGGATCGACATCGCCGGGGCCAACCTGCTGGTCTTTGTCGCCTTCAACTGGGCGATCTCGGCCGATCTGCCCAAGCTGGGCTATCTGACCTTTCTGGATTTCATCCTGCAATGCATGTTCCTGATGACCGGGGCGCTGGTGGTGTTCAACGTGATGCTGCGGCGGCTCAAAGTCTCGGGGCGCGAGGACACGGCGCGCAAGCTGGACAACTATGCGATCAAGTGGATCTATCCGCTGGGCTATGCCGCGATCGTGGGCTACGCGGTCTGGGCGTTTCTGATGCAGTCCTGACGCGCTGTGCCGCTGGACCGGCGGCCAATCCCGGCCTAACGTGGCGGCAATGCTCCGATATGCGCTCAAACGTCTGATTTCGCTGGCACTCAGCCTAGCCGCCGCCTCGGTGGTCATCTTCGCGGTGATCGAGGTGGCGCCGGGGGATCCGGCCTCGTTCATGCTGGGGGTGAACGCCCAGCCCGAAACGCTGGCCGCCCTGCGCGCCGAGCTGGGCTTGGACGTGTCACGGCCGCAGCGCTACCTGAACTGGGTCAGCGGTATGCTGGCCGGAGATTTCGGCACGTCGTACACCTATCGCACGCCGGTGGCGCAGATGGTGGCCGACCGGCTGTGGGTGTCGCTGCCGCTGGCGCTATATGCGCTGACACTGTCGACGCTGATCGCCTTTCCGGTCGGTATCTACGCCGCCGCGCGTCGGGGGAAACCGGGCGATCTGGCGGTAATGGGGGCCACGCAGCTGGGCATCGCGGTGCCGAATTTCTGGTTTGCGATGATGCTGGTGCTGATCTTCGCCATCAACCTGCGCTGGTTCAACGCGGGCGGGTTCGCGGGGTGGGACAACGGCCTGTGGGCCGGGCTGCACTCGCTGACCTTGCCGGCGATTGCGCTGGCTCTGCCACAGGCGGCGATTCTGTCGCGGGTCATGCGCTCGGCACTGCTGGACATTCTGGGTGAGGATTTTATGCGCACCGCCCGCGCCAAGGGCCTGTCGCGCCGTCAAGCGCTGTGGCGGCACGGGGTGCGCAACGCGCTGATCCCGGTGTTGACCATCATCGGGCTGCAGTTTTCCTTCCTGCTGGCCGGATCGATCATCATAGAGCAGGTCTTCTATCTGCCCGGGTTGGGGCGGCTGGTGTTCCAGGCGATCTCGGCGCGGGACCTGATCGTGGTGGAGTCGGTGGTGATGCTGCTGGTCTTTGCGGTCATCACGGTGAATTTCCTGGTCGATCTGGCCTATGCCGCGGTCGACCCCCGGTTGCGGAGCCGCACATGAGCCGGTCTCTGATCCTGGGGGCGGGGCTGTCCTCAGTGGTGGTGCTGATGGCCCTGCTGTCCTTCGTCTGGACACCCTATGAACACGCCGCCCTGAACATCCCCGACAAACTGCAGCCGCCCAACGCGCAGCACTGGTTCGGTACCGATCATTTCGGGCGCGACATGTTCTCGATGATCATGGTGGGCGCGCGCACCTCGATCGCGGTGGCGCTGGTGGCGGTGGGCATCGGCATGGGGTTCGGCGTGCCGCTGGGTCTGACGGCCGCGGCGCGCAAGGGGTCGTGGCTGGACGAACTGATCATGCGCGGCAACGATCTGGTCTTTGCTTTCCCCTCGCTGGTCATCGCCATCCTGATCACCGCCGTCTTCGGCCCCGGTGCGGTGAACGCGATCATCGCCATCGGCATCTTCAACATCCCCGTCTTTGCCCGCATCACCCGCGGCGCGGCCCTGTCCCTGTGGGAGCGCGAGTTCATCCTGGCCGCCCGTGTGGCGGGCAAGGGCGCGGCGCGGATCTCGGCCGAGCACATCCTGCCCAACGTTGCCAATTTGCTGATCGTGCAGGGCACCATCCAGTTCAGCCTTGGTATTCTGGCCGAAGCGGGGCTGTCCTATGTCGGCCTCGGTGCGCAGCCACCCACGCCCAGCTGGGGCCGGATGCTGGCGGATGCGCAGACGATGGTCAGTTTTGCCCCGCATTTGGCTCTGATTCCGGGGCTGGCGATCATCGTGACGGTGCTGGGGCTGAACCTGCTGGGCGACGGGCTGCGCGATTGGCTTGACCCTCGCATCCGGGTGGCCCGCGCATGAGCCTGCTGGAAATCCATAACCTGTCGCTGTCGATCCACGGGGTCCCTGTTCTGGACCAGGTCAGCCTGTCCATCGACCCCGGGCAGATCGTGGCCGTCACCGGTGAGAGCGGCTCGGGCAAGTCGATGACGGCGCTGGCGGTGATGCAGTTGCTGCCCGCAGGGGCCGTGGCCAGCGGCTCGGTCCGCCTTGACGGGCACGAGGTTCTGAACAGCCCCGAGGACGAGATGTGCCGCCTGCGCGGCGCGGCCGTCGGGATGGTGTTTCAGGAGCCGATGACGGCGCTCAATCCGGTGAAGACCATCGGTGATCAGGTGATGGAGACCATCCTGATCCACAAGGCCATGCCCGCCGACGCCGCCCGCGCGCGCGCCCAAGAGGTTCTGACCCGCGTCGGCCTTCCGCCTGATCGCTTTCCCCTGTCGCGCTATCCGCACGAACTGTCGGGCGGGCAGCGGCAGCGGGTGGTGATCGCCATGGCCATCGCCCTGCGCCCCAGGCTGCTGATCGCGGACGAGCCGACAACCGCGCTGGACGTGACCACGCAGGCGCAGATCCTCGACCTGCTGCGGGGGCTGGTCACCGAATACGGCATGGGCCTGCTGATGATCACCCACGATCTGGCGGTGGTGGCCGACATGGCCGACCGGATCGTGGTGATGCAGAAGGGGCGGGTGGTCGAAACCGGGGCCACCGACCATCTGCTGCGCCACATGCAGCATCCCTATACGCGGATGCTGTTTCAGGCCTCGGGCCATCGGGTCGCATTGCCTGCGCCGCCCGCGCCCGCGCCGCTGCTCGAGGTCCGCAACGTGGTGCGGGACTATCGCCTGCCGCGCACGCGGTTGTTTGAAAAGCCCGGCCATCACCGGGCCGTGGACCACGTCAGTTTCACGCTGAACCGGGGCGAGCGCCTTGGACTTGTGGGCGAGTCCGGCTGCGGAAAATCGACCCTGACACGGGCTGTTTTGGGGCTTGAGGAGGTTCAGGGCGGGCAGATCCTGCTGGGCGGCCTGCCAGTGTTCACCGGTCGCAAACCCAATCTGGCCGTGCGCCGCAAGATGCAGGTGGTGTTCCAGGACCCGTTCGGCAGCTTCAACCCCCGCCACCGTGTCGCCCGCCTGATCACCGAGCCTTTTCACCTGCTGGGAACGCCGCCCACCGGGTCCGAACGGCAGCATCGGATCGCCGAGATGCTGACCGCCGTAGGCCTCTCGCCGGACGATGCGGGGAAATACATCCACGAATTCTCGGGCGGGCAGCGCCAGCGCATCGCCATCGCCCGCGCCCTGATCATCCGGCCCGAGCTGATCCTGTTCGACGAAGCCGTCTCGGCACTCGACGTGTCCGTGCGGGCGCAGATCCTCGACCTGCTGGCCGAGCTGTGTGCGGCCTATGACCTGACCTACCTGTTCATCAGCCATGACCTGAGCGTGGTGCGCACCATCACCGACCGGGTGATGGTGATGCAAGCAGGCCGGATCGTCGAGCAGGGCGAGACCGAGCGCGTGTTCGCGGACCCGCAGCACCCCTATACGCAATCCCTGATCCAAGCCGTGCCGAAATTGCCCGAGATCGGGCAGGGCGCAGCATGAAATCCCATTGTTAGAGCCTGTTTTGGAGGCAGATATGCTAAATCCCATCTGGTTTGACCCCACCCTGTGCCTGATCGGCGGCGATTGGGTCGCAACCGACGACACGCTTGAACTGACCAACCCGTCCGACGGCACGCCACTGTGCCGGATTGCGCGCGGTGGGGCGCCGCAGATCGATGCCGCCGTGCAGGCCGCGCAGGCGGCGCTGGACGGTGACTGGGGCAGGACGACCGCGCTGGAGCGGGGCCGCATCCTGACCCGGCTGGGGCAGTTGGTGCGGGACAGGACCGAAGACCTTGCGCTGCTCGAAGCGTTGGACGTTGGCAAACCGCTGACCCAGGCGCGCGCCGACGCACTGGCGCTGGCGCGGTATTGCGAATTCTACGGCGGTGCGGCGGACAAGGTGATGGGTCAGACCATCCCCTATCTGGACGGCTACACCGTCTATACCCTGCGCGAGCCGCATGGCGTGACCGGCCATATCGTGCCGTGGAACTACCCGATGCAGATCATCGGCCGCTCGGTCGGGGCGGCGCTGGCCATGGGCAATGCCTGCGTTCTGAAACCGGCCGAAGAGGCCTGTCTGACAGCACTGGCCTTTGCCCATCTGGCCACCGAGGCCGGCCTGCCGCCGGGGGCGCTGAACGTGGTGTCCGGCATCGGGTCCGAGGCGGGCGCGGCCCTGTCGGCGCATCCGGGTGTGCATCATATCTCGTTCACCGGGTCCGTGGCGACGGGTGCGCTGGTGCAGCAGGCGGCCGGAAGCAACGTGGTGCCGGTGACGCTGGAACTGGGCGGGAAATCTCCGCAACTGGTGTTCGATGATGCCGATCTGGAGGCCGCGTTGCCGTTTCTGGTGAATGCGGGCATCCAGAACGCGGGTCAGACCTGCTCGGCCGGGTCGCGCGTTCTTGTGCAGCGCGGGGTCTATGCCGAGGTCAAGGCGCGCATGGCCGCCGCCTGTGCCGACCTGACCGTCGGACCTGCGACCGAGGATCTGCGCGTCGGGCCGCTGATCTCGGACCGGCAGAAGCGGATCGTAACCGGCTTTCTGGCGCAGGGGGCTGATCTTGAGATCGCAGCACAGGGCCGGATCGTGGATCACGCGCCGACGGGCGGGGCCTATGTGCGCCCGACGGTGTTTGGGGACGTGCCGCCCGATCATCCGCTGGCGCAGAAGGAAATCTTTGGCCCGGTGCAGGTCCTGATCCCCTTCGACACCGAGGAACAGGCCATTCAAATCGCCAACGGCACCGACTATGGGCTGGTGGCCGGGGTCTGGACGCGGGACGGCGCGCGGCAGATGCGGCTGGCCAAACGGCTGCGCGCGGGGCAGGTGTTCATCAACAATTACGGCGCGGGCGGTGGGGTCGAACTGCCGTTCGGCGGGGTCGGAAAGTCGGGCCATGGCCGCGAAAAGGGGTTCGAGGCGCTGTACGGTTTTTCCCAGTTGAAAACCGTGGCCGCCCATCACGGCTGAGCCGGGCTAGACGATCACTTCGATTGCTTCTTGGTCCCCTACGCCAAAGACGCGCTTGTAGCGCTCGATCTCGTCTTTCGGCCCCATCGCCTTTTCGGGGTTGTCCGAAAGTTTCACCGTCGGACGCCCATTGGCCGAGACCGCCTTGCACACTAGCGAGAACGGCGCCAGCGCATCCCCCGGAACCAGCCCGCGGAAATCGTTGGTCAGCAATGTGCCCCACCCGAACGAGACCTTCACCCGGCCCGCGAATTGGCCATGCAATTCGCGGATCTTGTCCACATCGAGCCCGTCCGAGAAAATGATCCGCTTCTGGCTGGGATCCTCGCCGCGCGATTTCCACCAGTCGATGGCGATCTCGGCGCCCTTGGCCGGATCGCCGCTGTCGATGCGGATACCGGTCCAGCCGGCCAGCCAGTCGGGCGCGCGGTCCAGAAACCCCTTGGTGCCATAGGTGTCGGGCAGGATGATCCGCAGGTTGCCGTCATGTTCGTCATGCCAGTCGCTCAGCACGTCATAGGGCGCGCGGGCCAGTTCTTCGTCGGTCTCGGCCAGCGCCGAATAGACCATCGGCAGTTCATGTGCATTGGTGCCGATCG
Source organism: Ruegeria sp. BHSA162 (assembly GCF_059613385.1). Lineage (NCBI taxonomy): Bacteria > Pseudomonadati > Pseudomonadota > Alphaproteobacteria > Rhodobacterales > Roseobacteraceae > Ruegeria > Ruegeria sp. BHSA162. The sequence goes on along the minus strand of NZ_JBXWSK010000044.1, from coordinate 4,468 downwards.
CCTCGACCTCGCGCCGCATGGCGATCAGGCAGTTCGACGTGCCGGTAAACGCTGGGCCCAGCCCTTCGATCATCGCCTGCACGCACCAGTCCTGCCACAGGAAGGAATGCCGCCGCCGGGTTCCGAAATCTGCGATGCCCAAACCGGGAATGCCGCGCAGCGTTTCGATCTTTTCCCAGACACGGGTCATGGCGCGGGCATAGAGAACCTGAAGTTCGAACCGGCGCATGTCGTTCAAAACCGCGCGCGAGCGCAGCTCCATCAGCACCGCCAGCGCCGGGATTTCCCACAGCATGACCTCGTGCCATTTGCCTTCGAATGTCAGCTCGTACTGATCGCCGCGGCGTTCGAGGTGATAGGGCGGCAGGCGCAGATTCTCGAACCATTCCATGAAATCGGGGCGGAACATCTGGCGTTTGCCGTAGAATGTATTGCCTCGCAGCCAGGTGCTTTCACCCCGGCTGAGGCTGAGCGAGCGGATGTGATCCAGCTGTTCGCGCAACTCGCCCTCGTCGATCAGCTTGGCCAGTGGAACGTGATTCGACCGGTTGATCAAGGAAAACTCGACCGTTGTTTGAGGACGGTTTCGAAACACTGACTGGCACATCAGCAGTTTGTAGAAGTCTGTGTCGATCAAAGACCGGACAATCGGGTCGATCTTCCATTTGTGATTGTAGACACGGGTCGCGATGTCGACCATGGGGAACTCCTGCCATTTCCGTTGTTAGATCAATCGGGGCGGTGAATGGCAAGAGTCGCGGATTTGGTAACAATGCCAAGGACAGGCCATAATGCGGGCATAATGTCTGTTCTTTTCGCGGTCTAGTTAAACGGTGGGATGGTACGAGAAGGTAGTAGTTGGTTGAATGGGTCTGGCTTACGACTTTGATATTGTAACGATTGCAAAAGATGGGGGCGATTGCGGTTCGTCGGCTAAGACCGAGCCGAAAACCGCAACGGTCTGTGCGCGTTTTCGCGACGTGAAGACGGCCGATGCTCTGAGGGGGGCGTCACCGAAGCTGCGTCAGGTGTTCGTGGATGCCGGGTTCATTCTGGACAGCCACGGCAGTGGTGAATCGCGTGGTTTCTATCCGCCCGAAGACGCCGCGGCCCGCGAAAAGATCCTGCGCCAGCTGTTTGCAAATATTCGGGCCACGGGATTGCGCGGCCAGTATTGCGGTGAATTCGATCTGCGCGACTTTCTGCGCCATGTTCGCAGCGCGCAGCCTGGGATCGGCATCAAACGCCGCGATCCGGTGCGCCGCCCGCAACCGGCCACACCTGCGCCCGCAAAACCTGACCGAAGAACCGTGCCTGGGCGCATTGGCTTCGCCCTTGGCCTTGCGGTGATCGTGTTCGTCCTGCTGAAATACCTGGCTGCGGCGGGAGCGACGCCCTGAATCGCTAGGCCAACGTAACACCCGTGTCGCGCATGGCCTGTTCCGCCGCTGCGAGCGATCCATCCAGATCGATCGCCCGGCAGGCGTCGGTTCTGACGGTCACGTCAAACCCCAGCCGGGCCGCATCCACAGCTGAATAATGCACGCAGAAATCGGTCGCCAGGCCCACCAGCGTCAGCCGGTCGATCCCGCGGTTGCGCAGATAGCCTTCCAGCCCGGTGGGCGTGGTGCGGTCGTTTTCGAAGAAGGCCGAATAGCTGTCGATCGCGCTGCGAAAACCTTTGCGCAGGATCAGGTCGGCATCGGTACGCAGGTCGGGGTGGAATTCGGCGCCGGGCGTGCCCTGAACGCAATGGTCGGGCCACAGGACCTGCGGGCCATAGGGCATCTCGACCAGATCATAAGGTGCTTTGCCCGGATGGGATGACGCGAACGAGGAATGACCCGCCGGGTGCCAGTCCTGCGTCAGGATCACCGCATCGAAATCGGGCATCATGGCATTGATCGGGGCGACGATCTCATCCCCGTTGGGAACCGCCAGCGCACCGCCGGGGCAGAAGTCGTTCTGGACGTCGATCACGATCAGGGCATGGGTCATGGCGGCCTCCTTTGCGTGTCCTATCGGTAGGCGGGCGGGCGGGGGTCGTCAATGCGGTGTCTTGCGTTGCGGGGGGCCGCGCATTAGATCGCGGCCATGTACACGATCGCCGCACTGTATCACTTCACCCGTTTTGCCGACCCGGACGCCCTGCGCGCGCCGCTGTTGGAGCTGTGCCGCGCGCAGTCGGTCAAGGGCACGCTGCTGCTGGCGCATGAGGGCATCAACGGCACCATCGCCGGCCCACGCGCCGGGATCGACGCGGCTCTGGCGCATATCCGGGCGCTGCCGGGCTGCGCCGATCTGGAATGGAAAGAGGCCACCGCCAGCCAGCCGCCTTTTGGAAAGATGAAGGTGCGCCTGAAGAAAGAGATCGTGACCATGGGCCAGCCGGATGTCGATCCGCGCGCCCGCACCGGCCACTATGTCGAGCCTCAGGACTGGAACGATCTGATCCGTTCGGATGATGTGGTGGTGATCGATACGCGCAATGATTATGAGGTGTCGATCGGTACGTTCGACGGCGCAATCGACCCTAAAACGGCCAGTTTCCGCGATTTTCCTACCTGGTGGGAGCATAACAAGGACCGGTTCCACAACAAGCGCGTCGCCATGTTCTGCACAGGCGGCATCCGCTGCGAGAAATCCACCAACTATCTGCTGGGGCAGGGGGTCGAGGATGTCTATCACCTGAAGGGCGGCATCCTGCGCTATCTCGAGGAGGTCCCGCCCGAGGACAGCACCTGGAAGGGCGAGTGCTTCGTGTTCGACAATCGCGTTTCCGTAGGGCACGGGTTGGCCGAGGGACCGCACCAGCTGTGTCATGGCTGCCGCTGCCCGATCCTGCCCCAGGACATGGAGCGCCCCGAATACGAGCACGGCGTGTCCTGCCACCAATGCATCCACGAGACGTCCGAGGCCGACAAGGCCCGGTTCCGCGAACGGCAGAAACAGATCTCGCTGGCAAGGGCGCGGGGCGAAGAGCATATCGGCGGCCAATAGCTTCGAATCCCGCAAAAAAGCTTGCGATGATGCGCCCGGCGTTAAAAAATGGCCGGTACCCGTGCTTGGGGAGGGGGACGATGGCGCATGATCCAACCACATTGCAGGATTGGAAGCCCACGCTGATCGCAGCGATGGGCCTTGTCATGCTAAGCGCTCTGGCTTGGTACATCCTTTCACACCTGACCGAATCCGCAGCCGGCGACACGATCGGAGCCGCAGCCACCATCGGGTTGGCGATTTGGCTGTTCTCGCAAACCTGGTACTACATTGCGCTTGTGCGCTCGCCCAAGCGGCAGTTGCTGCTGATGGGGATTTCCTTCATCCAGGTCGTGCCGTTCCTGTTCGCTGCAGTCTACGGGTCATACGGGTACTACGATCTGTGCGTTGAAGGCGCCCGCGGTCCGGCGGATGTCCTGTACTTCTCGTATGTTACCTTCACGACGGTTGGTTTTGGTGACTTGCGGCCGGTTGGCGTGTGCCGCGCGCTTGCCGTGGCTGAGGCGATTACCGGCTATATTCTACTGGGCCTGTTCGTGGCAGCGGCCGTAGGGCTGTATGGTCGGTCGCATCGCCATCGCCATGACAAAGACGCCTGAGGCCGCCGGCCACATTTCTTCACTTGTTCCGCTCAATCCATTGCGACATCGCACGTTTGTCGCGGAAGCACTCGCTGGGGATCGGGCGGCGTTTGGTGCGCGAGATCCGCTCGGCAAAGGCCACCTGTTTGCCCGTCGGGTAGTCGGCAAAGGGGGAGGGATCGTGCGCCTTGTGCGCCGAGATCCAATCGGACATGGATCGCCGATCGCGCTGCGCCTCAACCGGGATCTCCAGCGCGGACTGCTGGGCGATCGCGCGCGCATAGCGCATCTGACGGTCCGTGACGGGCAGAATGTGGTAGTCGTTGGTCGGCCCCATCGGGGCGGTTTTGCGCAAAGACCGTTCCATCGGGTGATCCTCCGATCATGTAGAACAGAAATGGAACATTAACCATTTTTTTCAAGAGGGCCCCTTTTTTTGTTGGCAAGAATTCGCCCAAAGCAGTGCTTTATTGACTGATCAATCAATAATCATTACCTGCGGATGAAACCGACCGGCACCGGTTCCCCGGGGCCCGAGTAAAAAAGGATCCGCGATGAAAGTTCAGCCCGAGGCCAGCCACTTTATTGATGGCGAATATGTCGAAGACACCGCAGGCACCCCGATCGACGTGATCTACCCAGCCACGGGCGAGGTCATCGCCCGCTTGCATTCGGCGACGCCGCAAATCATCGAACACGCTCTAACAAGTGCAAAACACGCGCAAAAGGCCTGGGCGGCGATGACCGGAACCGAGCGCGGCCGCGTCCTGCGCCGCGCCGCCGACATCATGCGCGAGCGCAACCGCGAGCTGTCGATCCTGGAAACCCATGACACCGGCAAGCCGTTGCAGGAAACGCTGGTGGCCGATGCGACCTCGGGCGCGGAT